>CABUJH010000055.1 GCA_902491895.1 uncultured Collinsella sp.
CCGCACGAGGGTGTCAACCTCGATCAATCGCGAGCCGATGCCGTTATCGATAATCTGACCGACATTTTGGCCGCTTTGTAGCGTCAATCCGCCGCGAGAAGCACTGATTCACGCGTCTTTTGCTGCGGATTGGCTTAATTTGTCATCTATTTGGATCCGTTTGGCTTCGATTCGGACTAAGTGAGTAGACTTTTTGATGCAAGACGAGCACAAAGCGCATCTGCTCTAGTAAAACCGCAGGTCACAGGGGTGGCGGTTTTGGGTGTGCTCTGCAGGTCGCGTAAAGTCTACTCACTTGTAATTTGGGCCTTTGGTCGTGGGGTTGCTGGTCCCGCTTTGGTTGTCGAGAGAGGGTGAATTGAAGCGCCCCCGCACGCTCCATGCTACAATCGCGGACATACCCCACAACTACATCTGCCTTCGAAAGGAGCCTGCGTGGCGAACGCCATCGATCAGCTCACGGACCGAGTGCTCGTACTCGGCCGCCTCACCATCGTCCGCCGCGCCATTACTGCCGTGGCGGTCACGATTTCCGCCGTTCTCCAGACATTCCTGATCCAGGCGTTCATTCAGCCCGCCGACCTGCTTCCGAGCGGCCTCACCGGCGTTGCGGTCCTGCTCGATCGCGTTACCTCGCTGGGCGGCGTTCGCATCGACATTTCGCTCGGTATGCTCGCGCTCAACATCCCCGTGGCGCTCCTATGCTGGAGCGGCATTAGCAAGCGCTTCGTCATCTTCTCGATGATGCAGGTCGTGCTCTCATCGCTGTTTCTCAACATCTTTCACTTTGCCCCGTTTTTGGGCGACAAGATCATGCTCATCATTTTTGGCGGCGTGGTCTCGGGTCTGGGCGCTGCCATCGCACTTAAATCCGGCGCATCCACCGGCGGCACCGACTTTATCGCGCTGTGGGTTTCCAACCACACGGGCAAGACCATCTGGGGCGTCATCTTTGGTTTCAACTGCTTTATCCTGGCGATCTTTGGCTTTATGTTTGGCTGGGACAAGGCGGCGTATTCCATCGTGTTCCAGTTTATTTCGACCAAGACCATCGACAGTTTCTATCGTCGCTACGATCGCGTGACGCTGCAGATCACGACGCGCAAGGCAGACGAGGTCATGACTGCCTACGTAAACCATTTTCAGCACGGCATTAGCTGCGCCGAGGTCGTCGGCGGATATAGCCGCGAAAAGATGTACCTGCTGAACACCGTTGTCTCGACCTACGAGAGTCAGGACATTATCAAGCTGGTGTGCGACGTTGATCCCGGCGCCGTGATCAATGTGTTCCACACGCTCAACTTTGTGGGCGGCTGGTGGGGTGGTCATGTCGACGAGCCCATGCCCACGGCCGTTCCCGATCCCGACAAGCCCGCACGCATGGCCAGCAGGCAGGCGCGCCTCAGCGAACAGGACAGCCTGCAGCAGGACGACGGCAAGTAGGGTATTGGCATTTTGCCGGTCCTGCGCAACCCATCCGAACGAGCCCCCCGAAAGCCCCGTTGCTTTCGAGAGGCTCTCGTTTGCCCAGATAAAACCTACCAAAATGAAGCCGTCGCTTTTTGGTAGGGAGGGTGTATCGTTTTATCATTATGAGGTAATATGAAACTAGACGTTATATACGTATTAGTTATTTCGATATTTCGATAAGAGTGATTAGATATGCCTGCGCCCAAAAATGCACCGCTTTACCAGCAGATTTACGACGAAATCAAGGATGCGATCGAGAAAGGTGTTTATGCACCCAAGGAGCGTATTCCGTCCGAGCTTGAGCTAGCCGAGCAGTACGACGTGAGCCGCATTACGGTGCGCCGCGCCGTCGAGGAGCTGTGCTCCGATGGCTACCTGGTTAAGCAGCAGGGCCGTGGCACCTTTGTCTCCACGCCGCACATCAACCGCCAGTTTCACGCCTCGACGCTGCAGACGTTTACCGCGCTGTGTGCCGGCAACGGCATGAAGGCCGGTGCGCACGTGATTGATCGCCAGATCGTTCCGGCGCGCCAAAACGAGATGGAGTTCTTTGGCCTGCAGAAGGATGCGCTGCTGCTGCATATCAAGCGCGTGCGTACGGCCGACGGCGAGCCCATCTTTGAGGAGAACATCTTTGTGCCGTTTGACGCCTACCGTGAGCTGTTGACGGCCGATCTTGAGGACAAGTCGATTTTTGCCGAGGTCGAGCGTGTTGGCGGAACGCCGATTGTCTCGGTTGGCTACCGCACGGTCGAGGCCGTTCGTGCCAATACCGAGCAGGCGGCCGAGCTGGGCATTGCTCCGCACGATCCGCTGCTCAACCTGCGTGCCAGCTTTACCGGTCCCAATGGAGAGCCGGTCCTGATGGGTAAGCAGTACTACGTGGGATCGCGCTACGTCATGGTGATGTAGGGTTGGTTCCGCCGTTCTGACGAACGGCGGACCGATCGACGCTGCGCCTTTGGTTCCGCCGTTCTAACGAACGGCGGACCGGTCGACGCTGCAAACGCCCCTAAGCGGCAATCTGTCGTTCAATCGTCGGTCGCGTACCGAAGTACGCTTCCCTCCTCTTTCACGTCACCTTGCTCGCTTAGGGGCGTTTTCGCTGACTTTTGCTCAACCTGCGGGATTTCCGCGCTTGTCAAGAGACTAGTCGTTGGGGACGTTCTTAAATGGCTAGTCATTCAAGAACGTCCCCAATGACTACCTGCAGAATGAGCGTGGCTGACAGCCGTGCGGCACCGGTCCGCGTGGCGGCGTATAATCGGCGGCAGATGACTTGGACGTTAGGAAACCATGACCGATAGCATGCAGCAGATGGCGCTCGACACGCTCGGCGCTTATTTTGGCTACACCTCGTTTCGCCCGGGGCAGGACCGCATGGTCGATGCGATCCTTGCCGGCCGCGATGCGCTCGGCGTTATGCCCACAGGCGCCGGCAAGTCCATTTGCTACCAGGTGCCTGCGCTTATGCTGCCTGGTATCACCTTTGTGGTGAGTCCGCTGCTGTCGCTTATGGAGGACCAGACCCGTGCGTTGCTCGCGGCGGGTGCGCGACCCAGCTATCTCAACTCCAGCCTTACCCCGGCCCAGCAAAACACCGTGCTCAAGCGGGCGCGCGAGGGCCGCTATCAGCTTATGTACGTGGCGCCCGAGCGCTTGCTTGAGCCGCGTTTTTTGGCCTTTGCGCAGGAAGCTGCGGCCGAAGGCGGCATCGGCGTGCCGCTCGTGGCCATTGACGAGGCCCACTGCGTGAGCCAATGGGGCCAGGATTTCCGCCCCGCCTACCTGCAGATTCGCGAGTTCATCGATTCCCTGCCGCAGCGCCCTATCGTGGCAGCCTTTACCGCTACGGCGACCGAGCGTGTGCGCGCGGACATTCAGCAAATGCTCGGCCTGCAAAACCCCGCGACGGTGGTGACGGGCTTCGATCGCAAGAACCTCTACTTTGGTTGCGAGGAGATGGGCGACAAGGCCAAGACCGCCTGGGTGCGCGACTATGTGATTGCGCATTCGAGCGAGAGCGGCATCGTGTATTGCTCGACCCGCAAAACGGTCGACGCGCTGGCCGCGGAGCTTGCCGAGGCACTGGGCCCCAGCGGCATTCGCGTGGGCCGCTACCATGCCGGCATGGGCAACGACGCCCGCCGCCAGAGCCAGCGTGCCTTTATCGACGACGACATCCAGGTGATGGTTGCTACCAACGCCTTTGGCATGGGCATCGACAAGCCCAACGTGCGCTATGTGATTCACAACAACGTGCCCGAGAGCATCGAGGCATACTACCAAGAGGCGGGCCGCGCTGGCCGCGATGGCGATCCGGCCAGCTGCCATCTGCTGTGGAACGGTAACGATTTTCGCATGCGCCGCTTTTTGATCGACCGAGGCGATGCTGCCGATGAGGCGCTCGACGACGAGCAACGCGCGTGGGCGCTCCAGAACCGTTACCGCCTGCTCAGCCAGATGGAGGGCTACTGCAATACCACCGGCTGCCTGCGCGAATACATGCTGCGCTACTTTGGCGACGAAGCCGCGGCCGAGCATGCGGTTGCGGCTGCTGCGGGCGGCACCGCAGACGACGCCGAGGGCTGCGGCAACTGCAGCAACTGCCTCACGCAGTTCGAGGTCGAGGACGTCACCGATATGGCCCGCGCCGCTGTGCGCTATGTGGCCGCGCGTCCCATGCGCTTTGGCAAGTCGCTGATCGCCGATGTGCTTCACGGCGGCAACACCGAGCGCATTCGCCAGATGCATCTGGACGAGGACCGCGGCTACGGTGAGCTGTCGGGCGAATCGGTCGGGCGCATCAAGGACATCATCGGCCAGCTGTGCGGCCGCGGTTACTTGGCCACCTCGCAGGGGCAGTACCCGGTCGTGGGGCTGGGCCCGCGTGCCATCGAGGTCGAGGACGAGGCGTTCGCCTTTACCGTTAAACGTCGCGCGTCCAAGCGCAAGGCCTCGGCCCGCGCCCGCCGTGCGGTTGATCTGCTGCGCGAGGAGGCCGAGCTGGATCAGCGCCCGCGCGTGGGTGACGATGCCGAGCTGTTCGAGCGCCTGCGCGCCCTCCGCAAGGAGATCTCGACGGAGCTGGAGATGGCGCCGTATATGGTCTTCTCCGACAAGGCCCTGCGCGGCCTGTGCCGCCTGCGCCCGCAGACACGCGACGAGCTGATCCAGGTTAACGGCATTGGCGAGAAAAAAGCCGACGCCTTTGGCGAGCAGTTTATGACGGCGATTGAAGAGTTTGAGTCCGAGCATGCACGGGATGGAGCGTAATGATGGCATTCGACGATAAAACCGAGCGCACTGAGGTGTCCGCCGTGCCGCTGTACCAGCAGGTTATGGACGACCTAAAAGGCGAGATCGCGCGTGGCGTGTACGCATCCGGCTCGCGCATTCCTTCTGAGATGGAGCTCGCGAAGTACTACGGCGTGGGACGCATCACCGTGCGCCGCGCCATCGAGGAGCTGTCGCGCGCGGGGTATCTCAACCGTCAGCAGGGGAGGGGCACGTTTGTGTGCGCGCCCAAGCTCAAGCGCAAGATTGTCCAGAAGGGTGACGTTCAGAGCTTTTCCGAGGGTTGCGCTGCCAACGACATGGTGGCCGGAGCACGCCTGGTGTCGCGCACGGTGGTTGCGGCGACGCGCGAGGACGCGGTGTTTTTTGGGGTGGAACCCGGCTGCGAGCTTATCGTGGTCGAGCGCGTGCGCACGGCAGACGGCGTGCCCGTCATGCTCGAGAACAACGCCTTTGTGCTGGCCGACCATCCCTATCTGCAGACGCTTGCCGACAAGGACCTCACGGACAATTCCATCTTTGCGCTCGTTGCCGAGCATTCGGGCCGCGCGCCGCTCAAGTCCGACCCCTGTACTGTGGAGATTGCGCTTGCCGATGCTCAGGCGGCCTCGCTGCTGGAGGTGCCGGTCGGCGAGCCGCTCTTCTATATGGAGGCGTACTTTACCGATGAGGACGAGCGGCCCTTGCTGCTCGGACGCCAAAAGATCGTGGGTTCGCGCTACGTGTTCGACATCTAACGTCCACAGATAGAACGATATAGAACAAATTTGGTGAAATGGCTTCACGGGCGTCGTCATGCGTGCTATAAATAGGACAACATAGAACGACCGCAGGTACGAGCTGACGTCGTTCAAAAGCGCCACACAAGGAGGAGCATCACCATGAACGCACACGATCTGATTCAGGAAATTATCGAGCGCAAGGGCAAGATTGAGAACGTCTTTTGGATCGCCTGCGGCGGTTCGATGATCGACCTGATGCCGGCCAACGAGCTGCTCAAGCGCGAGGCAACCACGTTTACCTCGACGGTCTACACGGCGCGCGAGTTTTGCCTGATGGCCCCCAAGAGCCTTGGCGAGAAGTCGCTCGTCATCGCCTGCAGCCATAGCGGCAATACGCAGGAGGTCGTCGACGGTTGCGAGATGGCGCTGGCCGCCGGCGCCGAGGTTGTCGCCCTCACCGACTGCGAGGGCTCCAAGATCAACAACGGCAAGTGGACCACCTGGGTCTATCCGTGGGGCGAAGGCGTGCCGCAGGCCGAGGTGCCGCAGGGCATCGGCGCCCTGATGGCTGCCGAGCTGCTCGACCAGCAAGAGGGTTACGAGGCGCTTGCCGACATGTACGCTGGCCTCAAGCAGATGGATGCGCTGCTGCCCGCTGCCCGCGAGAAGGTCAACGCCGAGCTGGGCGCCCGTTTTGCCGAGCTCTGCCAGCAGCATAAGTTCTTCTATATCCTGGGTTCCGGCCCCAACTTTAGCCAGACCTACGCCATGGCCATCTGCTCGCTCATGGAGATGCAGTGGCAGCACTGCTGCTACATCCACTCCGGCGAGTACTTCCACGGCCCGTTCGAAGCCACCGAGCCCGGCGTGTTCTACTTTGTACAGCTCGGATCGGGCGAGTGCCGCCCCATGGAGGAACGTGCACTTGCATTCCTCAACACGCACACCGATACAGTCATGGTGCTCGATGCGCTCGAGTACGGCGTGGGCGAGGTGCCCGCCAGCGTGCGTTCGTTCCTGGAGCCGATCTTCTTCTACGCGATGAGCTGCGAGCTGCGCGCCGCCCGCGGCAAGGTGTTCGACCACAGTCCAGAGGTTCGTCGCTACATGGGCATCGAGCAGTACTAATCGAGCGGTATTAAGTTACCGGGGTAACAACTTCTCACGTCGGGGCCTGCGCAGGCCCCGTTTGCGTTGCGATGACCGGTTTTGTTTGTCGAAAAACGAAGTCAAATACTTTTCCCGAGAAGTGAACGACCTATTTTGGACCCTCGAAGCATCGACACTTTTTGGCGCCAAAACCGCAGGAAAATCTCAATGAAACTGCAGGAAATGGCTCCCATAAAGTGTTGATGCTCCGGGGGCTCGATTTTGCTCGTTCACTTCTCGGGGAAAGTATTAGACCTAAATGTGCGAGCGTGTTGTATGAGTCGAAAAGCGGGCTGCGCCGGGGATTTCCGGCGCAGCCCGCTTAGTATCGCGCTTAGATTCGTAAGGTTGCGGCAGCCAGCGGCCTACTTTGCGTCGTAGGCCTCGGCGTCCCACCAGTCGAGCTGGGCGATGTTGTCGCGGATGTGCTGGCAGCTCTTGTGGAAGCCCTCGAGCTCGTACTCGGAAAGGTCGAGCGTGTAGACCTCCTCGACGCCCTCGGCGCCGATCACGCACGGTAGGGAGGTGAAGATGCCCTCCTCGCCATACTGGCCGGTCATAAGCGTAGAGGCCGAAAGCACGGCGTGCTCGTTGTGCAGAACGGCGGCGCAGACGCGTGCGGCGGAGTTGGCGACGGCGTACTCGGTGCACTGCTTGCCCTGGTAGGTCACATAGCCGCCCTTGCGTGCAAGCTCCTCGACCTCCATGTGGTCGAAGGCGTACTTGTCGGGGTTCTCGGCCTGAAGCTCGTTAAGGCTCTTGCCGGCGATGGTTGCGGCCTTAAAGGCTGCCAGTTGGCTAAAGCCATGCTCGCCGATCATGTAGGCGTCGATGGACTTGGGGCTCACACCGACCTTCTTGGAAATCTCGGTGCGCAGGCGGGCGGAGTCCAGGCCGCAGCCCGAGCCGATGATCTTCTTGGGATCGTAGCCGGTCAGGTGCCACAGCTCGGTGCACACGACGTCGCAGGGGTTGGAGATGCTCACGAAGATGCCGTCAAAGCCGGCGTCGACGATGCGCTTGGCAAAGGTGCGGGCGGCGTCGGTGGTAAAGAACAGCTCGCCGTCGCGGTTGCCGGCGGCCAGTGCGACCTTGCCGGCGGCGTTGACGATGACGTCGCAGCAGGCCAGCTCCTCGTAGTGGTCGTAGCAATTGACGATCTTGGTGTTGTACGGGACAAACGAAAGGGAGTCGCGCAGGTCCTGGACCTCGGACGTCACCTTGGCCTCGTTGATATCGCACAGGTACAGCTCATCGGCAATGCCCTGCATCAGCAGGCTGTTGGCGACATGTGCTCCTACGTGGCCCTGGCCGACCACACCGATCTTACGCGTCTGGTACATATACGTATCCTTTCGGCCGAGTTTTTCGCGTCGAACCATTGTAGCTTCCTGCCGCCACTTTGCCAGGCTAAAGCGCGGTAGATTTTTGGGACATGCCTTAATCTCTACTTTTGGAGTGATTTGGGCCGCTGACGGCATCGCTGGGCGATACACTCGCGCGGATGGGGCCGCTCGTTGTACCATAGCTGCAACTGACTCGTAAGGAGCATCCATGCCCATTCGCATCCCCGACGCCCTCCCTGCCGCCGCGCAGCTCGAGAGCGAGAACATCTTTGTCATGACCGAGTACCGCGCGCTGCACCAGGACATCCGTCCGCTGCGCGTGCTCATCCTCAACCTCATGCCCACCAAGATCGCCACCGAGACGCAGATCATGCGCAAGCTCTCCAACACGCCGCTGCAGGTGGAGGTGGACCTGCTGCGCACCAAGACGCACGAGGCCACGCACGTGAGCGCCGGCCACCTGGAGACGTTCTACCGTACGTTCGACGACATCCGCGACATCCACTACGACGGCCTGATCATCACAGGCGCGCCGGTGGAGCAGATGCCGTTCGAGGAGGTTGACTACTGGCCCGAGCTCTGCCAGATCATGGACTGGTCTACCACGCACGTGCACTCTACGCTGCACATTTGTTGGGGCGCACAGGCCGGCCTGTACCATCATTACGGTATCCAGAAGTACGACCTGCCGGCAAAGGCGAGTGGCGTGTTCGAGCATTATCTGGTGAAGCCGCAAAGCCCGCTGGTCCGCGGCTTTGACGACCGCTTCTATGCCGTGCATTCGCGCAATACCGATGTGCGGCGCGAGGACGTGGAGGCCGAGCCACAGCTTGAGGTTGTGGCCGTGTCCGACGAGGTGGGCCTGTACATTGTCAAGTCGACCGACAGCCGCCGCTTCTTTGTCTTTGGCCATCCCGAGTACGATACCGACACGTTGCGCCTGGAGTACGAGCGCGACGTGAAGCGCGGCCTCAACCCTCAGGTGCCGGCGCATTACTTCCCTGGGGACGACCCCACCGCCGAGCCGCGTAACGTCTGGCGCAGTCAGGCTCAGCTGTTCTACACCAACTGGCTCAACTACTATGTCTACCAGACCACGCCCTACGACCTGGCCCGTGCCGGCGAGGAGCACTAGGCTGTCGGGAGGTGCGCCAGCCGTTAGGCGCTGATGATGTGGGGTAGCGGCAGGTCGTGGGCATCGGTGGGAACGTGGTCGACACGCTGTTCGTCAAAGGCGATGCCGATGATTTGGCATGCGGGTGAGAGCATGGACAGATAGCGGTCGTAGCAGCCGCCGCCGTAGCCCAGGCGCGCGCCGGCGCAGTCGAAGGCTACGAGCGGCACGACAATCATGTCGAGCGCCTCGGCAGGCACGATAGGGAAGCGGCTGCTGTCGATGTCAGTGGCCGAAAAGGCTCGCGTGGGATGGACAACAAATGGGGCCGCGGTCGCGTCGCTGGCGGCGACCGCTCGCATGCACATACGCTGGCCACAAGCCGCAGCGTCAGCTGCCGAGAACATGCACGGATAGGCCACGCGCCTGCCGTTTTTGGCGGCCGCTGCGGCAAACACGGCAGGGTCGACTTCGGAACCCATCGCGGCATAGACGGCAACGGTGTGCGGCGCCGCGGCACTCAAGTGATCCAACAGCTCAACCAGCCGCGCACAGATAGCGGCGGACTTTGCCGCCCGCACATTCAAATCAATCGCATCGCGCCGAGCAATCACCGCCCGTCGCACCTCAGCCTTACCCATCCCGGCCTCCTCTAGCAAACCTGCCAAAAAGGGACAGGTTTATTTTGGCAGGTTTTATCTGGGCAAACATCGAAGCCGCCGCAAAGGCGCCCTTTGTGGCGGCTTCGACTCGACGTTGGCTTCACAGCGCCGCAGCGATCGCTTCAGTCACAAACTTATTGAGTGACTCACCCTTCTTTGCTGCCGCCAGCGCTGCTTGCTTGTGGAGCTCAGAGCCCGTTCTTACGTTGAACGAGCCCTTAAAAGCCCGCTCGGGTTCCTTGCCCTTCTCGGCGCAAAACTCAAGGTAATCGTCGACGGCGTCGTGGAAGCATTGCTCCACTTCTTCAGCCGTGGAGCCTTCAAATACGATTGCGTCCCTAATGCCGGCGACCATACCTGTTAGCACATGCTGTTCGGCATCGAACTCGACCGGGGCGAAATAACCCTTGTATGCCAAAACGTTACTCATGACTACCTCCGACATCTTGCAGAAAGCGAACGATGTTTCGAATGGTCCCCGCTGTCAATTCGTCAGATGGATGAGGCGCGTGCATTACGAACATCCTGCCATCTGATGGCCTGTAGAAGCGAACGCGCGATCCGGATGTCTTGCCTTTGCTGTCCATTTCAAAGCCATATGAAGCCATAACTTTAAGAAAGTCAGCGAATCTATACGTTGAAGGACAGCTAAGCAGCTGGGCGATGAGTTTATCGGATCGAGTCATCCCGCCTCACATTCTGCAACTATATTCTAGTTGCAATTTCAGTTCGATGCAACCACCTCTACTATAGAACATGTGTGCGTATAGAACAAGTGTTCGAATCACAACTGAGGAAGGAGACAGGCACCTTTGTGGTGGTCTGTGCTGTGGAGTGGGCGTCTGCGGTGGTTTGTCTCAATCTGTAACAGTAACTCGGCAAAATTGGACTTAGATGTTACAGATTTAGACAAAGGGTCGGCGTCATCCGGAAACGTCTCGATTTGTGACATCTGGAGCCAATATTGCCGCCTAGATGTTACAGATTGAGACAAACCGCTGCGGTGGGCTACGCCGCCCCGCCCAAGCCGCAGAAAAAAGGTAGATTTTCGGGCATGTCCCAAAAATCTACCTTGGTGCCTTAGCCCAGCAGGTCGACTACGTTGAAGCCGGCGTTGCTCTTTGCGATGACGTCGCGGCCGCCAAAGACGCAGGTGGGCGACTCGGCTGCGATGCGCGTCACGTCGGTGCCGAGCGAGCGCAGCTCACCGGGCGTGGCGGCGAGCATCTGGGCGCGACGCTCCTCGCGCGCATGCGGATCGAGCCCGGCCAGGTAGGTCGTGTTGCGGCGCTTGGTGAGCGCGTACGGCTTCACCGGCGCGTCCATGCCGCTCACGCAGCTCACGATAAAGCCCTCAAAGGCGGCCTCGTCGGGCTCAAAGCTGCCAAGCCATGCACCCGCGCGCTCCACGCGCTCAATCGAAGGATCGATCGCCGGGTCGCGGTAGGTGTAGAACGCCGTCTGGCGCTCACCGGCTGCGCGGAATCCGCAGCCGTACGCACCGCCCTTCACGCGGATCTCGTTCCACAGGTAGTCGTAGGAGAGCGCGTTGGCAGCCACGGCCCAAGCGCCTGTCACGTCGAGCCCCAAGCGACGCGGATCGCACGCACGCGCGGCAAAGCAGATGTCGCTGGGGATCACGAAAGCCTCGTGGCGGTCGCACGGCGCCGGCACCACGAGCGCGTCGCGGCCGGCGCCATCGCCCGCGCCAAGCCCCAGGTTGCCCGCGGCATCCCAGTACGCGTCAAAGTCCTCATCGCTGCCGGTAAAGCTCGCCATGCAGCCATCGGCCACAAAGATGCGCTCCGCCAGCTCGGCAAGCTTGGTACGCAGCCCGTCCACGCGCTCGTCAAAGTGGTCGAGCAGATCGCGCAGGAACAGGTAGAAGTCCACGCCCGAAAGCTGCTCGCGTACCACGGCCGAAGGCGAGCTGTAGCTCATCGCGCGACCGAGCGCCGCCGAGTGACCGTTGTTGATAAAGCCCTGCTCAAGTCCA
>CABUJH010000056.1 GCA_902491895.1 uncultured Collinsella sp.
CCGTCTTGCGCAGGACTGTAGAGCAGCAAACTTAACCGCCCCGCCAGGCAGGCGAGCGTGCAGGAACGACATCCGTCCAATAATTCGTGCGAAACATAATGAAAAACAGTTTGATGTGAGTTAATATAAACAACGTCGTGAATATGGCTCCTGTCGCATGGTCGACAGGGGTTAAACACAAAAAAGGAGTCAATTATGGTTTCTGAGAAGGCTACCCTCGTTAATCCTCAGGGTCTTCACATGCGTCCTGCTGGCCTCTTCGCCTCCACCATGGGCAAGTACGCCTGCGACGTGACGGTCGTCACCCCCGAGAAGGAGGTCAACGGCAAGTCCCCGATGGCCCTCATGGCTGCTGGTATCCCCTGCGGCACCGAGGTCGAGGTCAAGTGCGACGGCGCTGACGAGGCCGAGGCTCTGGCTGCTGCCATCGAGCTCATCAAGAGCGGTCTTGGCGAGTAGAACTCAAACGGGTCGCATGTTGAACAACTAAGTTCATATTTGGGAGCGCAGTGACCTGTTTTAAGGTGGCTGCGCTCTTTTGTCATGGATATGGCAAAACGCTTTATCACATGACACGGAGAGAGGAATGGGAATGTATCAGGGAGTCAACGCTTCCGAGGGCATCGGTATCGGCACCGTCATGGTCGCCGTCGATCCCGACTTGACGTTTGAGCCGCATGAGGTTGCTGATTCGGCAGCAGAGAAGGAGCGCTATCAGTCCGCTCTTTCGGTCTTCTGCGAGAAGACCCAGGCTCAGGCCGACCACATGAAGGAGACGGTGGGCGAGGCCGAGGCCGAGATCATGAGCGGACACATTGTCCTGGCTCAGGACCCGGGCATGACCGACGCCATCAACGCCGCCATTGACGGCGGCACCTGCGCCGAGCAGGCGCTCATGGACACCTCGACCATGTTCGAGAACATGTTCCTGTCCATGGACGACGAGATGTTCCGTCTGCGCGCGGCCGACATCGCCGACATCCGCACCGGTATTCTGGCCGAGCTGCTGGGCAAGGAGGTCGTCGACCTCTCCGTCCTGCCCGAGAACACCGTCGTTGTCGTGCACGACCTTACGCCGTCCATGACCGCCACGATCGATAAGGCCCACGTTGCCGGTATCGTCACCGAGACCGGTGGCCGCACGTCGCACTCCGCGATCATCGCGCGCGCCCTCGAGATCCCGGCTGTCCTTTCGGTTTCCAACAGCTGCACCGCGCTGCGCAACGGCATGACCGTTGTCGTCGACGGTGGCAAGGGTATCGTCGAGGCCGATCCCAATGAGGAGACGCTCGCCGCCTACACCGCCAAGGCCGAGGCCTTCGCTGCCGAGAAGGCGGCCCTCGAGGCCTTCCGCGGCAAGCCGTCCGTTACTGCCGATGGCATCAAGAAGATCATCGCCTGCAACATCGGTAACCCCGATGACGTGCCCAACGCGCTCGATCACGACGCCGAGGCCATTGGTCTGTTCCGCTCCGAGTTCCTGTTCATGGACTCTGCTGAGCTTCCTTCCGAGGAGGAGCAGTTCAACGCCTACCGCAAGGTCGCCAGCGCACTCAAGGGCGCTCCTGTCATCATCCGCACGCTCGATGTGGGTGGCGACAAGGAGATCCCGTACCTGCACATGGTCAAGGAAGACAACCCCTTCATGGGCTTCCGCGCCGTGCGTTACTGCCTGGCCAATCCCGACCAGTACAAGGTCCAGCTTCGCGCCCTGCTGCGCGCCAGCGCCTTCGGCGATGTCAAGATCATGATCCCGCTCGTCACCTGCGTCGAGGAGGTTTTGGCTGTCAAGGAGCTCGTCGAGCAGTGTAAGGCCGAGCTGACCGAAGAGGGTCGCAAGTTCAACGAGAACATCGAGGTCGGCATCATGGTCGAGACGCCCGCCGCTTCGCTGCTCGCTGACCGTCTTGCCGAGGTCGCCGACTTCTTCTCCATCGGCACCAACGACCTGATCGGCTACACCATGTGCGCCGACCGTGGCAACGACACCATCTCCAACCTGTACCAGGTGTACTATCCCGCCGTGCTCCGCTCGCTCAAGAACATCATCGAGAGCGGCGTGAAGGCCGGCATCATGGTCGGTATGTGCGGCGAGGCCGCTGCCGATCCGCTGCTTGAGCCGCTGCTGATCAGCTGGGGCCTGGAGGAGTTCTCGATGAGCGCTCCGTCGATCCTGCGTGCCCGCAAGACCATCAGCCAGTGGACCAAGGCCGAGTGCGACGAGCTCGCCGAGAAGGCACTCGCCTGCAACACTGCCGCCGAGGTCAAGGCGCTGCTCGAGTCCGCAGCTCGCTAATTTGGTATCAGAGGTAACCGCGTGGTTGGAATGGGCCGGCCACGCGGCCCTCACATATACAGGGGGTACTGTAAATGTTCTACACGCTAACCGCTAACCCGGCTGTCGACATGACGGTTTCGAGCTCTCCGCTCGAGCCCGACGAGAACGTCCGCACCGGCTCGGCCAGCTACACGGCTAATGGCAAGGGCCTCGACGTGTCCTTCGCCTTTAAGAAGATGGGTGTCGACACCGTCGCGCTCGGCTTCTTCGCTGGCTTCACGGGCAAGTTCATCGTCGAGGAGGTCATGAACCTGGGTTGCCTGTGCCGCCCGGTCTGGACCGATGGCATCACGCGTATCAACACCTACGTCAACGATGGCCAGCACGAGTACGGCATCCTGAACCCCGGCGCCCCGATTACGCCGGAGCATCAGAAGGAGCTCTACAACATCCTGGACACCGCGGGCGATCTTGAGTGCCTGATCGTCTCCGGTTCCGTGCCTCCCAAAGCTACGCCCGACTTCCTGGCTCAGGTCATGGAGCACGCTCAGGCCCGTGGCGCAGACGTCGTCCTTGACCTGTCCTCCGACAAGCTCAAGGAGCTCGCTCACAAGAAGCCGCTGCTTATTAAGCCGAATCATCACGAGATGAAGGCCATCTTCGGCGTGCCGGTCGACACCGACGACGAGGTCCGCGTTGCCATGAAGCTCGCCCACGACGCCGGCGTCCAGAACGTGCTGCTCACCCGTGGTAGCCGCGGCGATGCTTATTTCTCCAACGGCGAGGACATCTGGTACGCCAAGCGTGAGTTCAACATCAAGCTGGTCTCTTCCGTCTGCGCCGGCGACTGCACCCTCGCCGCGTTCCTGCACAAGTGGTACAGGGATCGCGACAACGTCGAGGAGGCCATGAAGCTCGCTATGGCCACCGGCGCCAACGTTGCCGAGTCCGTGGGCATTGGCGACTTCGGTCACGTCGATGAGTACAGCAAGCGCGTTGCTGTCCGCAAGCTCGATCGCAAGTAAGCGAAACACGACATATTCGTGGTTCTATGGCGCCTCGGCTTTGGCCGGGGTGCCATTTTTGTTAATTGCAAAAGAGCGTCAGGGCAAGCCCCTTGATTTTTTGCCGCGCTTTGCCGCTTTTCTGCCGCCCTGCACGCGTTCTACACCGTTCGCCGAGTTGCTATAGCCTTTTCACGTGGCGTGGAATATACTTTCATTAACACGTTGCCTTGTGAAAGGAACTTACATGATTTATACGCTCACTGCAAATCCCGCCATTGACTACAACATTGCCTGCGACGGTCTTTCCGCCAACACCGTCACCCGCACGCGCAACGCGGTCTATACGCCCAACGGCAAGGGTCTCAACGTCTCGTTCACCCTCGATCACTACGGCGTCGACACCACGATCCTGGGCTTTTTTGCCGGTTTCTCGGGCGAGTTTATCGTCAAGGGCGCCGAGGCCCTGGGCGTGCCCGTCAAGCCCGTGTGGACCGACGGCATCACGCGCGTCAACGTTTTCCTCAACGCCGGCCCCGATACCGAGTACAACATGGTCAACGCAGGTGCCGCCATCAATGCAGCCAACGAGCAGGAGATGTTTGAGCTCATCGATTCACTCGATGACATGACCTGCCTGGTCATTAGCGGCTCGCTGCCCCCCAACACTTCTGAGGGTTTTCTGGCCGAGGTCCTGCGCCGTGTTAAGGCAAAGGGTGCCGAGTTCGTGCTCGATATCTCGAGCCATCAGCTGGCCGACCTCATTGCCATGGAGCCGCTGCTCATTAAGCCCAACGACGACGAGCTGCTTGACATCTTTGGCATTAAGGTGAGCGGTGGCGACGACGAGTCCGTCAAGGGCGCGATGGCCGAGCTGCATGCCAAGGGCGCCAAGAACGTGCTGCTGACCCTTGGTGGCGACGGTGCGTACTTCTCCAACGGTGAGCATATCTGGTTTGCCAACCGCACCTTCGAGGTCAAGCTACTGTCGACGGTCTGCGCGGGCGACTCCTCGCTTGCCGCCTTCCTGTCCGTGTGGCACGATGCTCCCGAGCGCGTCGAGGACGCCCTGCGCCTCTCGATGGCCACCGGCGCCAACGTGGTGGAGTGTGCCGGTCTGGGCGATTTTGCCAAGGTGGACGAATATAGCAAGCACATTGAGGTTCGCCAGGTCTGCTAGCCGCATCGACATATCGTTGCCGAACACCCGCTTTGGATTTCCAAGGCGGGTGTTTTTGCATTCTGGGCGCATGTGGTGCTTGCTGTCCCGTTCGTTCGGATCGACGATACGATTGCATGTGCGCGCATGCCCGTTTCTTGTTAGACTTCTTGAGAACCATCGATTAACGCTTGCAGGCGTAGGAGGCCATAGGTATGTGCAAAGCTTCGCTCAACGGTACGCAGCCCTCAGGCGCCTCCATGCGTGTGCTACATGCGCTTGAGGCAGCCGGTCTTGAGGCCTGGTTCGTGGGGGGTTGGGTACGCGATGCCCTGATGGGACGCCCCGGCCACGATGTCGACATGTGCTGCAGCGGTCTGTGGCAGGAGTCCAAGGCGGCGCTCGAGGCCGCCGGCATTGCGGTGGTTGAGTCGGGGATTAAATTTGGCGGCATTACCGCCATTTGTGACGATGAGCGCATTGAGGTCACGACGTATCGTCTGGATGGCTTTTACACCGATGGCCGCCATCCCCAGAGTGTGGAGCGTGCGGCGTCACTTGAGGACGATCTGGCGCGTCGTGATTTTACCGTTAATGCCATGGCTTGGCATCCCCGGCGCGGTCTTGTCGACCGCTATGATGGCCAGGGCGACCTGGAGCGTAAGCTTATCCGCGCCGTCGGAGATCCCAAGCGTCGCTTTAATGAGGATGCGCTTCGCATGCTGCGCGCCGTGCGTTTTGCCTGTCGTTTGGATTTTATGATCGAGCCTAAGACCAAACAGGCGCTTGCCGAATGCTCATCGCTGCTCGATGCCGTGGCACGCGAGCGCGTGGGCATTGAGCTCGAAGGCATTCTTTCGACCGGTCACGGGGGAGACGCGATGCTGCGCTATCCCGAGCTTATTTGTGCCGCCGTGCCCGAACTTTCGCCTGCTCGTGGGTTTGACCAGCGCAGCGTCTACCATGCCTTTAATGTCTATGAGCATATTGCTCGCGTGTTGACGGTGGCGGGGGAGCTGGCGCTGTGTGACGGCGTGGAGCCTTCGCCGAGCTTAATGTGGGCAGCGTTTTTGCACGACGTCTCCAAGCCCGATTGCTTTACGGTCGACCATGCGGGCAGCGGCCACTTTTACGGCCATCCCGAGCTTGGCGCCAAGAAGGCGCGCACCATTATGGATCGCCTGGCGCTTTCGCACGATTTGGTTCGCGACGTTTGCCTGCTTATCAAGTATCACGATAAGCCGTTGCGCCCTGAGCGTTCCTGTTTGCTCAATATGATGCGCTTGCTTTCGGGCGAGGGCGTCGACACGCAGCGCCTGATTGACGAGCTTATGGACCTTAAACGTGCCGATACGCTCGGTAAGGCGCCGTCGTGCTTCTATTACGTCGAGACGATCGAGGAGATGCGCTCACTCGCCCACGGACTGCTTGAGGCGGGGGAGCCCTATACGCTCAAGATGCTTGCCATCAACGGCGGCGACTTGATCCGCGCTGGCGTCAAGCCCGGGCCGGAGTTGGGGCAGCTGCTCAACGCCGCCCTCGACGCTGTGATCGAGGACAATGTTCCAAACGAGCGCGAAGCCATCCTGGCCCACCTCAACCTAGGATGATTTTTCTGGGACGGGGCTTAAAAAATCATAGGCTGTGGCTTTTAACTGCGCTTTCCATAACCTCCCGACAAAATTTGGGCAATTTGGAATTTCTTCTTGCGCTCGCGTTTTTTGTCCCGTAATATATATCACCGCAGCACGGCAGTGCAGATGTCATGTGGCCCGTTCGTCTAGCGGTTTAGGACGCCGCCCTCTCAAGGCGGAGATCACCAGTTCGAATCTGGTACGGGCTACCACTTCTTTTCTGCTGAGGCTTATGGCCCGTTCGTCTAGCGGTTTAGGACGCCGCCCTCTCAAGGCGGAGATCACCAGTTCGAATCTGGTACGGGCTACCATGTTTTAGATACCCGGTCTTTCGTATGAAGGCCGGGTTTTTTATTGCAAGTGGTCTGGTCTGCTAATCCCATTTGCCCCATTGCTTTACGTTTTGCTCATCTCCCATACGGGTACAATAGGCCAGATACTTTGACGGTCAGAAGGAGCCTCATGACGGAGTCCTCTCAGCATAGCCCAAAGCCCCAGGTCGAGGTTTCTGGCGGCGATGACAACAAGAGCGCGCGTCGCGGCGCCATCTTCATCGGCGTTGTGCTGATCGGCTACATCGTCTATCTGGTCGTGACCGGGCAGATGGGGCAGTTTTGGGCCGCTATGTCCAGCGTTCAGATGCCCTGGCTCTTTGCTGCATGCTTTTGCATGTTTTTGTATCTCGTTTTTGGCATCGTGGCGTACGCGATCGCCGTTTGGCTCGACCCCGAATCGCCCGTCGGTATCCGCGACCTCATTTCGGTCGAGGCGAGCGGCATCTTCTTTGGCAACCTGACGCCCATGATGATGGGCTCTACGCCTGCCCAGATTTACCGTCTGACCAAAGCTGGCCAAAACGTGGGCGAAGCGGGTGCCACGCAGTTCACCCGCTTTATCGTGTACCAGTTTGGCCTGGTGGCATGGGGCGCCATTCTTCTGCTCGCCCGTATGCCGTTTTTCGCCGAGCGTTATGGCGACATGACACTGCTGTGCGTCTTTAGTTTTGGCGGCCACTGCTGCATCCTGCTCGGCATCTTTGCCGTGGCCTTAATGCCCAGGACCGTCACGCGCGTCGCTCATTGCATCATCAATTGGCTCGAGCGCGTGGGCGTCTCGGCCACAAAGATCGAGGGCTGGCGCACCTTTGTCGATGGCGAGATCTACTCGTTCTCCGAGAAATTCAAACTCTCTGCCGGTCATTTTTCGTCCATGCTGCTCACGGTCGTCATCACTATGCTGCAACTGGCGTTTTTCTACCTGGTTCCGTACTTTTTGATGCTCTCCTTTGGCCACCACGAAGTCGACTTTTTCTCGGTCATGGCTGCGAGCGCCTTTGTCCAGCTGCTGAGCTCCGCCGTTCCGCTGCCCGGCGGCACTGGTGGCGCCGAGGGTGGCTTCGCATTGTTTTTGGGTCACTTTTTTGGCACGGCATCGACTGCCGGCTATCTGCTGTGGCGTCTGATCACCTTTATCGCGCCGACCATTTTGGCCGCCCCGCTGCTGGGCCTTAAGAGCGCTCACAACGAGAGTATCCATGCACGCTGGGACCGTATGATGCGCAAGCTCGGGCGCACGCCTCAGACGCCCTCTACGCCCGTTAAGGCACATCCTGCGTGCCAGGTTACCGTTGATCCCAATCAACGTGCTCAAAAGCCTGCTGTGGCCCCTAAGCCGGCACGCCAGACCTACGTTCGCCAGACTGGCGACGGCATTCGCGTTTCCCCGGCGGCGCTCAATAAAAAGAAGCGATCTTAGGGCCCGGTCGGCGAGTCGTGCGTTCTTGATGACGCTCGTCATTGCGATGTGAGATGTAGGATAATCCTCTTACGTTGATTATCTCCCACATGTAGAGGACTTACAGGTGGGCTGTTGACATGAAGGGGACACGTCTATGGCTACCACCAAACCGCGCCTTGACCGTCGTATCGTCCGCAGTCGCAAAGCGATTCTTTCGGCGTTTGAGCGACTGCTTATGGAAAAGCCCCTGGCCGATATTACGGTGAGCGCTATCGCGCGCGAGGCAAATGTCGACCGTAAGACCTTCTACGTGCACTTTGGCACGGTCGACGGCTTGCTCGACGCCATTGCCGTCGATGTGGTCGAGATGATCGTCGATTCAGTCGAGAAGACGCTTTCCTCCATGGGCGGCGACACCAACGAGCGCGCACTTGGCGCTGCGGCGTCCTTTTTCAAGACCGTTAACGAGGCGCTGTGCAACAACCTGGTGCTTAATCGCCAGTTGATCGAAAACATTCCGCTCGACGACTTTATGGCTCGTCTGCGTTTGCCGCTCGAGCACGAGATCGCTGAGCGTGATCTGCTGCCCGAGGGTCTAAAGGACGAGATGTTCGATTACTACCTGGCGTTTTTGCTGTCCGGCATTATCGGCATCTATCGCACGTGGGCGTTGTCCGATGGCTCGGTTCCCATCGAGCGCGTCTCGGCGGTCGCCAACGACCTGACGTTGAATGGACTATCGAGTCTGGAATCTCGTTTCGAATAGCACTAGCGCCTTATCCCCCCCCTGAGTTGCGGTGAAATAAGGACTGAATAGGCCTTTTAACAGCTTAAACACTCCCTATTTCACCGCAACTCAGGGGGATTGCATTACTGATAGCGCAGGCACTCGACTGGATCGAGCTTTGCGGCGCGGCGCGCGGGGTAGAAGCCAAAGATCACGCCGATGCCGACCGATACGGCAAACGCGAGCAGCACAGTTGTAATGGAGAAGCTCGGCGTAATCGTCCCGGTGGCTCCGAACTCGCTCATAATGCCCGAGTTGGCGGCAAAGAACGTGAGCCCCCAGGCCAGCAGATAGCCAATCACGACACCTAAAATGCCGCCGGTGATGCACAGCGCCGAGGATTCGGCCAAAAACTGGGCCGTGATATCGCGTCGGCTTGCGCCCAGAGCGCGGCGAATACCGATCTCGCGAATGCGCTCGGTCACGTTGGTGAGCATCATGTTCATAATGCCGATACCGCCGACTAAAAGTGAGATGCCAGCAACAGCGCCCATGATGAGCGAGAAGGCGCCCATAAAGGAGTTGAGGGCATCGATAGCGCTCTTCATGGAGCTTGCCGACACGCTGTCGTACTCGTCGTCCTCCGAGATGCCCTTCATGCTGCGCACCTTGGACTCGATCGTCTTGCAGAGCTCGTCCATATCGGTGCCCTCGGCGGCGAGTGCCGTCACACTGGGAAACGATGGATTGTCTTCGCCGTAGAGCTCGGCGATCGTTGCTCGGGGCATGTACAGGCTCAGCGAGCCCATGGAGTCGTTGCCGCCGTCGATAACGCCAATGATCTGCACGTCTCCGCTCGAGACCTTGATGGTCTTGCCAATCGCGTCCTGTTCGTTGTCGTACAGCTGCTCGGCGCCGCCGCGGCCGATGAGCGCCACGCGAGCGCCGGATTTGGACTCGAGGTCGTTATATGTGCGACCGGCAACGATCTTGCTGGCGCCCACGGCATCGAGCATGTCGCTATCGACGCCCTGTGCCATGACGGTATAGCTTTTATCCCCAACTATGTACTCGGAATAGGCGCTGTCGACGATGCCGATCTGCTCAATTTGCGGCACCATCTTGCGCAGCTTCTCGACGTCCGAATCGGTGAGCTCTTGGGACGAGTAGATCTGCACCATGCGGGCCGCGTTGAGGCCCAAGCTGTTGACCAGGCTGTTTTGGATGCCGCCGATGAGCGAGGTCATGGCTATGACCGAGGCGATGCCAATGACGATGCCCAAGATGGTGAGCAGACTGCGTCCCTTGTTGGCCTCGAGCGAGTGCAGGGCTTCTTGGACGAGATCTCGGGTGCTCATGCCTTCGCTCCTTTCGGCGGTGTAGAAGGTGCATAAATCGCGGGTAGGTTGCTAACGGCTCCGCGTAGCGTATTCGGTGCATGTGCGATATATGCGCCGTCATGGATTCGCCCGTCGCGGATGGTCACGGCACGGTCGGCCTCGGCGGCAATGCCCGGGTCATGCGTGATGAGCACGATGGTCTTTCCGCGCTCCTGGAGCTTGTGGAAGGTTTCCATGACGAGCGCCCCGGTTGCCGAGTCCAGGTTTCCCGTGGGCTCGTCGGCCAGGATGATCGGCGGATCGTTGACGAGGGCGCGCGCGATGGCAACGCGCTGCATCTGTCCACCAGAGAGTTCTGATATGCGGTGGTCCCAATGGTCGACCGGAAGCGTGACAGCTTGCAGCGCGTGCACGGCGCGCATCTCGCGCTGACTGCGCGGCACATTGGTGTAGGACAGCGGTAGCATGACGTTTTCGATAACCGACAGGCGCGGCAGCAGGTTAAAACTCTGAAAGACAAAGCCGATGCTCAGCGCACGCACCTCGGTGAGCTCATCATCGTCGAGTTCGGCCACGTTGAGCCCTTGCAGGTAATAGTCACCTGCCGTCGGTTTGTCCAAGCAACCCAGGATGTTCATGAGCGTCGACTTGCCTGAGCCCGAGGGGCCGGTGATGGCGACGAACTCACCGGGGTCTACCGCCAGGCTCACATTGTGCAGGATGTGGGCGCAACCGGCTTCGCTCTCAAAGATGCGGTGCACGTTGCGGATGTCGATGACGGGACGCATTACATGCCCTCGTCGGCAGGCATGCCGTCGCCGCCGTCTGCCGTCATGCCCGCGTCAGTATCCATTACGATGGTGTCGCCATCGCGCAGCTTGGTAACCGGCACGTCGGGGTTGATTTCGTTGCCTTGCTCGTCGCGCTTGACCTGCGTCTTGCCGACCACAGCTTCGTTGTCGTTTTGCGTCACGACAGTTACCTTCACGCGGCGCGTTTCCTTGCCTTCGTCATCGGTGGCCAGATTGACGTAATAGTGCTCGCCATCCTCGGTCATGAGCGCCATGGTGGGCACCATGACTACGTCGTCAAGCTGCTCGGTCACCACCGAGACCTCGGCAGTCATACCGGGCTTAAGGCGGCTATCGGGTGCCTCGATGAGGATGTCGACGTTAAAGGTCACACTGCCGCCACCACCGTTGGCGGCGTCGGAGTTTGCCACCGATGCGATAGCCGTGACGGTGCCCTGGCTCACGATATCGGGAAACGCGGGATAGGTAACGTTGGCGCTCTGGCCCACGGCGATCTTGGCGATGTCCTTTTCGCCCACCTGAACCGTCACCTTCATCTTAGAGAGGTCGGCGATTTGCATGCACTGCTTGCCGCCGCTCGTGTCGCCTTCGCCCATGACCATGCCTCCGGTCACCGTGGCGCCCACTTTGGCGTTGAGTTCGACGATGCTACCCGAGCTGGGGGCCTTTACGGTGCGTTCGGTCGCCTTGGCGTTTGCCTGGTCCAGGGTTGCCTGGGCCGAGGCGAGATTGCGCTGAGCGCTCGAGACGGCGCTGGCGTTGGCGGTTGCATCCGTCGGGGTGGTCGCTCCATCGGCATCCAGCGTCGGTGCTGCCTGTGCGGCAGCAAGTGTCGCCTGTGCGTTTTTCAGGTCTTCCTGGGCGGCCGCGACCGCGCGCTGCGCCTCGGCAACGGCATTATCGAGCTCATCGTTTTTAATGGTCATGAGCACGTCGCCCTCGTTGACGGACTGGCCGGCTTGCACGTTGATCGATGCTACCGTGCCATCG
>CABUJH010000057.1 GCA_902491895.1 uncultured Collinsella sp.
AACTGCGGGAATGGCCTATTTGCTCAATGTGTTCGGCTGAGATCGGAAATCAACCGATTGGACAAATTTTGACCGTTTGCCCCACAGAATCGACCCACTGGGGAAAATAGCTTGACGATTGAGCGGTCTTCGTGGTTCGAAAGACGGCTTCGAGCCTACATCTGCATAAACGGATTCTGCATAAGTTCGCGCGCCATCGTGGTCGAATCGCCATGGCCCGTCAAGCAAACGGTATCGGGCGGAAGCGTCTTGGCAAGTTTGGAGAGCGAGCGCATAATCGCCGCCTCGTCACCGCCGGAAAGATCGGTACGGCCGTGGCTGCCCGGGAAAAGCGTGTCGCCCACAAAGGCGATGTTCCCCTGCTCGGTCGCGGCGAACAGGACGATGCCGCCCGGCGTATGCCCCGGCGTCTCGATCACCTGCAGGCAGACGTCGCCCACCTCGATTGTATCGCCCTCGGCAAGCAAGCGCGTCGGCTCACCCGGATCGGGCGTCTCGATACCCCACATGGCGCGCTGCTCCTCGATATTTGCGCGAGGTACCGTCACGTCCTTAGCGCACAACTCATATAGTGCGCTGTCGCCAACGACAGCTCGAACCCCGGCAACCCCGCCAACATGGTCGGCATGACCGTGCGTGCAGACAGAGCCGAGTACGCGCACCTCGGGATGCGCGGTGCGGATATGCTCCACAAGACGCTCGCCCTCCCACGCCGGATCGACGATTAAGCACTCGTCATTCGAAAACACGGCGTAGCTGTTGGTCTGAATCGGGCCGTTGACGAGTGTCTCAATCGAAGCCGCACCTCGGGGTGTCAGGTCCAAAGTCATATCGCCCATGCGCATACCCTCCTTCTAAAATACGTTCGAGGCACCAAACGATGCCTCGAACGTAACCAATATCTATGATGCTGAGAGGCTCTCGCACCTACACACGGCGTTTGAGCTGAGCTCCGCCTTCGCCGGGCATAAGACGGCGAGCGTCGTAGACCGAATCGACACTGCTGATGGAAGCCAGCAGCGGATCCAGACCGCTCGCGTCCGAGATCTCGACCATGAAGCGCAGGGTTGCAATACCCTCGCGGTTGGTCGATGTGGCGGCAGAAAGGATATTGCCGCCCGCATCGCCAATGGCAATGGTGACATCCTTGAGCAGGCCCATGCGGTCCAGGCACTCGACCACGATCTCGACCTGGAAGAGGGTGTCGGCAGCGCCGTCCCACTCCACATCGATCATGCGCTCGGGATGTTCCATAAGACCCTTGACGTTGGGGCAGTTGGCGCGATGCACCGAAACGCCACGACCGCGCGTGATGAAGCCGACGATGTCGTCACCCGTCACGGGGTTGCAGCAATGAGCCAGACGGACCAGCAGGCCGCTGTTGCTCTCGCCCTTGACGATAATGCCGTTACTGGCGCTCTTGCCGCGCTTTTGCGGCTTGCGGTTGGAGCCGCGAGCGGGCTGCTTCACGACCTCGGCGATAGCCTCGGCCTTGGTGAGCTGTTCCTCGGGCTTGGGGTCCAAGATTTGCTCGACCTTATTGCCCACAGCGCGCGGGGCAACCTTGCCGGCGCCGACGGCGGCAAACAGGTCCTCGAGCTGCTTGAAGTTAAACTGCTCCGCCACGGCGTTGAGTGCACGCGTTGAACGCGGCGTAGAAATGCCATAGCCACGCTTACGCAGGTCCTTGGCCAGCATATCGCGACCGGCGGCAGCGTCGTCGTCCTTGGTCGCAGCGGCAAAATAGCGGCGGATCTTTGACTTGGCGGAAGGTGTCTTAACGATCTTGAGCCAATCGCGCGACGGCTTGGAACTCTTGTTAGTCAGGATCTCGACACGGTCACCCGTCTTAATCTCGTGCGTGAGCGGAGCCACCGCACCGTTGATTTTGGCGCCGACGCAGTGGTTTCCCACCTCGGTGTGAACGGCATAGGCAAAGTCGAGCGGCGTGGAGCCGGCACGAAGCGCCATGACCTCGCCTTTGGGCGTGAAGACAAAGATCTCCTGATCGAACAGATCGACCTTCAGCGAGTGCAGGTATTCCTTGGCATCGGTGATCTCGTCGGAAGCCGCCCAATCGAGCGAATGCTTGAGCCAGTTGATCTGGTCGTCCAAACGTTGAGCGTCATTGGTCTTGGAAGCAGACGATCCGCCCGACTTCTTATAAAGCCAGTGGGCGGCAATGCCGTACTCGGCCTGCTCATGCATCTCGTAGGTTCGAATCTGAATCTCGAGCGGACGAGCCGTGGGGCCGATAACCGTCGTATGGAGCGACTGGTAGTTATTGACCTTGGGCATGGCGATATAATCTTTAAAGCGACCGGGCATGGGGTGCCACAGCGTATGCACCGCGCCGAGCGTGGAGTAGCAATCGCGCACCGAATGCGTGATGACGCGCAATGCCACCAGGTCGTAGATCTCGGAGAATTCCTTGCCCTTGCGCTTCATCTTTTGGTAGATGGACCAATAGTGCTTGGAACGGCCGTTGATCTGGAAGTCCTCCAGGCCAATGCGGTTGAGTTCGTCGGTGAGCGTCTTGATGGTCTCGGCCAGATAGCGCTCACGGACCTCGCGCGACTCCGCCACCATGCGCGCGATACGCTGGTAGGCGTCGGGTTCAAGGTAGAAGAAGGACAGGTCCTCGAGCTCCCATTTAATGGAGCTCATGCCCAGGCGGTCGGCCAAGGGCGCGTACACGTCCATGGTCTCGCGAGCCTTAAACAGGCGACGATCCTCGCGCAGGGCTGCCAGCGTTCGCATGTTGTGCAGACGATCGGCAAGCTTAACGATGATGACGCGGATGTCCTTGGACATGGCGAGGAACATCTTGCGCAGCGTGAGCGCCTGCTTCTCGTCCATGCTGTCGACTTCGATGTTGGTGAGCTTGGTCACGCCATCGACGAGCTCGGCCACCGTATCGCCAAACAGGCCGGAAACATCGGTGAGCGAGGTCTCGGTATCCTCGACGGTATCGTGCAGCAGCGCGGCACACACCACATCGCAGTCCATCTTGAGATCGGCCAGAATGATAGCCACCTCGACAGGATGGTTGATGTACATCTCACCCGAGCGGCGCTTTTGGTTACAGTGTTTCTCGGCGGCAAAGCAGTAGGCTTGCTCCACCTTGGAGAAGTCGTCCTCATTCATATATTTGAGGCACAAGCGCTCCAGCTTGTCGTAGCTGTCCGCCATAATCTCGGGCGGCAGCTCATCGGCATGCTTATAGTGCTCCATCTCCGAAAACGGCTGGAGGGTGGAATCATGGGCGGTACGGGCTGCGGCATCCATCGAGGTCCCCTTCCCCTAGGCCCGCGGTACGATCGGGCGGTTAACTTTGGCTAGCATATCAGAAGCGCACGAATCGAGCGCCCAACTCCGGAAAGCCGAGAACTCCATGCGCGAGCGCAAGCCCTCCAAATAGCGAATTGACCTGCTCAATTGCACGCGGCCGGGGTTTTCGGCCATCGCGATGCGACGGGTGTCGTCAAACCCCGAAACGCGACAAAAACCAAGCTCTTCGAAGATTCCCAAGCCGCTTTCCACCGAGCGCTCGTCGACCGGCGTGCGAGCATCGATGGCAAGGCACATCTGCGCGATGTCGATATCGCTCGCGCTAAAGGAATCGTCCCCGGTCTTGCCGCGGTTGGAGCGCCACATGGTCTGCAGCGCGCGATAGAGCGTGACGAGCTCGTCGCGCTCGGGCGCATAGCAGTCGAGCAGGCGCTCGTTAATACGGGCGTCACGCGACGAATAGAGTAGATGGATCACGGCGGGATGGCCATCGCGACCGGCGCGGCCGCTCATCTGGTTAAACTCAATGCCGCCAAACGGCATGTGATAGAGCACGACATGGCGAATATCGGGAAGGTTGACGCCCTCGCCAAAGGCGGATGTCGAGACGATGCAGCTGAGGCTGCCGTCTCGAAACGCCTCCTCTACGCGATGGCGGTCGGTGCGCGTAAGGCCAGCGTTATAGAACGCGATACGGGTCGCACAGTCGGGAACGCGTTTGCGTAGTGTCTTGGCGAGCGCCACGGACTGGTCGCGCGAATTGACGTAAATGACGGTCTTCTCCCCCGTCGCCACGATCGACACCAAACGGTTCTCGCGACTTGCAAGATCACGGTCGTCCTCGAGCTGCAGGTTCTCGCGCACCGTCTCGTCGACCACCGTGTGAGTGATCGGAAGCATGCGGGCAAGCTCGGCCACGACCGGAGCCGTCGCGGTGGCCGTCGCGGCCATAACGACCGGGTCGCCCAGGGCTTTGAGGATATCGGGCATGTCGAGATAGGCGCTGCGGTCGCCGCCCTTGGCAAGGCCCGCGTGGTGCGCCTCATCGATAACGACAAAACCGATACGCCCCGAACGCGCAAAGCGGTCGCGGTGAATGGACAGGAACTCGGGCGTCGTGAGCACGATGCCGGTACGGCCCGAAGCCAAGCCGGCAAACACGTCATCGCGCGCCGCCTCCACGGTCTCGCCGGTCAGCACGCCAACGCCAATGCCAAGCGATGCCATCGTCGACGAGAGGTGATAGGCCTGGTCGGCAACAAGCGCACGCAGCGGATAGACAAAGATGCTCGCACGTCCGCGAAGCACCGCCTCACGCGCGGCATGCACATGGAAGATGAGCGACTTGCCGCGCCCCGTTCCCATAACGGCCAGAACACTTTGGTGATCGGCCAGGGCATCGAGCGCCTCGACCTGCGCGCGGTGCGGCTGGTTCGAGGCGATAAAGCTATGGATAAGCGAGCGCGTGAGCTCGGTATAGGAAAGCTGGGCGAGCGTCTCGCGCTTGCGCGACTCCAGGCGCAGGCCAGAATCCGCCGGCTGCACGCCACGACGAAGCTCGCATGCCGGATCGTCGACGCCGGGCAGCGTGGTATCGCGGACCAGAACATCCTTGATCATGAGCTTGGGCTTCACACGCCCCTGCCAATGCTCGGCAACGGCCTCGAACACCAAGTCGACAGCGCTATCGCAGTTGATGAGCTTATCGATTTGCGGCACGCGGAACATGATGGCCGGCACGCTCGCGGCGCCATCGGTCGCCACAAAGCGCATGTGCTCGCCGGTTTTGCCCACCACGGCGCGATCGCACATCGTCACGCCCTCGGCGGCCAGCAGCGGCACCTTGTTGCCCTGGCCAAACGGCTCAAGACGGGAAATCTGCTCTATAGTCTCGATATTCAGCTCGGAAAGGTCGACCGTGGCGGCAACCTCGTCGATGTCTTCAAAGTCCTCAGCGGGAATCTCCGATAGCACGGCGGAAAGGCGACGACGGAATTCATCGAGCTTGGATGCCTCGATGGTCACACCCACCGCACCGGCATGTCCGCCGCGACGAATCAGCAGGTCGGAACAGCGCTCGACGGCGTCAAACAGGTTAACTTTGCCCACCGAGCGACCAGAGCCGCGCGCGATACCGTCCTCGATCGAGAACAGCAGCGCCGGCACGTGATAGCGGTTGGTCAGACGGCTTGCCACGATGCCCTTGACACCCTCGTGCCAGCCTTCGCCGCCCACGACGATCGCGCGCCCGCCGTCATAGGTCTCCTCGACCTTTGCCATGGCATCGCGCGTGAGCTCCGCCTCGATCTCACGGCGCTGGCGGTTGATTTCCTCGAGCTCAGCCGCCAGCGCGCTTGCTTCGATGGGATTGCGGGCAAGCAGCAGGTCGAGCGCCAGCTTGGGATCGGCCATGCGGCCGGCAGCGTTTAAGCGGGGAATGAGCGAGAATGACAGGCCATCCGCCGTAATGCTCGAAAGGTCCGCCTTGGCAAGCGCGGCAAGCGCGATATAGCCGGGGCGAGCGGTTACGCGCATCTGCTGGATGCCCTCGGCAACCAGCGCGCGGTTCTCGGGCGTGAGCGGCATCATGTCGGACACGGTGCCCAGCGCCGCGACCTCGATTAGCGAACGCCAATACGACGGCTTGCCCAGGCGCTCACCCAGGACTTGCACCAGCTTGAGCGCCACACCAGCACCGGCAAGCTCGCGCGAGGGGCCCTCGTCCTCGAGCTTGGGGTCGGTCAGGGGCACACCCTGCGGCACCTGGTCGGAGGGCTCGTGATGGTCCGTGACCACCAAATCGATCCCCAGGTCCTCCAAATAGGAAACCTCTTCCTTGGCGGCAATGCCGTTATCGACGGTCACGATCAGCTGGGGGCGAGCGAGCTCGTTAACGCGATCGAGTGCCGCGCGCGAAAGACCGTAGCCCTCATCAAAGCGATGCGGAATAAACGGCGTGACATCGGCGCCAAACGTGCGCAGCGCCTCGGTCAACAGGCAGGTCGACGTAATACCGTCAACGTCAAAATCGCCAAAGACTGCAATGTGCTCGTGGTTGCGAATAGCACGCTCGACGCGGTCGGCAACGACCGACATGCCCGGGATAATGAGTGGATCGGCCCAGTCGCGATCGAGCGAAGGCGTCAAAAACAATTGGCCCTCTTTGATGGAGCCAATGCCGTGCGCGACCATAATGCGCGCCACCAGCCCGGGAATGCCCAGACCAGCCGAAAGCTCCTTTTCGAGCTCGGGGTTTTGCTGAGCGACCGCCCAGCGATGCGTCGTCTTAAGCGATGACATAGGCGCCCACCCCCGATAGGGGCAGGTCGCCGCGATACCTCTCACGGTTCATAGCGATGAGTCCTCTGTGTATGCCCGCTTCGGCAGGCAGATCTGTTGAACGGATTTATTATACCGTGCGGCGCGGACGCAAATCGCCGCAGCACGCCGCGGTTTCGGTAAACGATGCCGGTAATACCCTCGAAATAATCGAGCGTTTCAGCCGCACGGACGCATACGAGCGTCTAGCATATCCATACAAACGAGTTCGCGGATAAAGGGAGTCACGGGACATATGAAGCAATGGACTGGACTGGGAAAGTTCCTCGCGGGGCATATGCAGGTCATCGTTCCGATTTGCGTGGCGCTCGGCGTGCTCTTTCCCCAGCAGATTGGCGTGCTCAAGCCCATTGTTCCCGCCCTCTTCGCCTTTATGACGTTTCAGGGTGCGCTCAGCAACACCTTCCACCAGGTAGCCGAGGTGTTCCGCCGCCCCCTGCACCTGATTTTGGCACTGCTCGTCTCGGCGGCGCTTATTCCCATCGCGGCCTATGCCATGGGATCGTTATTCTTTGGCTCCAATCCCAACCTTGTCTGCGGCATCGTGCTCGAGTACAGCGTACCCGTGGCGGTCACTGCCTTTATGTGGATTAGCATGTTCGGCGGCAACGGCCCGCTCGCGCTCACCATCATCCTGACGTCCTCGGTTATCTCCCCTGTGACGATTCCGCTCACGCTCAAGCTCCTGCTGGGCGCCACCGTCTCGATCGATGTGCCGAGCATGATGCAAGACATGGCCTTTATGATCGCCATCCCCGCCGTGCTCGGCATCGTGATCAACGAGCTCACGCGCGGATGGGGGCACGAAAAACTCTCCCCCGTGCTCTCGCCCGCCTGCAAATTCATGATGATGGGCGTTATCGCCTCCAACTCCACCGCCATGAGCGAGTACGTGCTGCACATGAACGCGGTGCGCTTGGAAGTCGCCCTCTTTATTTTGGTCTTCGCCATCAGTGGCTTTGTCGTCGGTTTTCTGGTCGCCCATACGCTGCATCTGCCATATAGCGAGACGACCACCATGTGCTTTACCTGCGGCATGCGTAACATCTCTTCGGGCGCCGTCATCGCCACGCAGTACTTTCCGGGCGAAGTCGTGTTTCCCGTCATGTGCGGAACGCTGTTTCAGCAGGTACTCGCCTCGCTTATCGGGCATCTCTTTGAGCGTCTGACCGGCGAGGAGCGCGCCGCCCAGCGCAAGCGCGTCGAAGCCGGCCGCGACGCCATGGCACGCTAGACTGTCCGCATTACGCGGGTGTTAGTCTTGCTATACGAGCGTTTCCAGATGCGCACGCAGGCGCTCAGCATCGATATCGAGCGTTGTCTCAGCATTGACCTGGGCCAAACGATAGCCGACAAAGTAGGGCGAAACCACCCAACGTGGCAGCGCCTTGGCAATGGTCCGACCGCCCAGGTGATAGAAGAACAGGTTGTACGACTCTGCGCGACCACCGTGGTGCTCGTTCAGGATATAGCGCAGAGCTACCTGGATCGCATCGGCGAAGAGATCCGCCTCGGCTTGGTCTCTCGTGTCATCGCTGGCGGCGATTCCCTGCGGGGCTGAAACATTGACCTCAAAGAACCCCATAATCGGTTCGGTTGAGATGTCGACCGAGATTCTCCCCTGTTGCCAGACACTGATGCCTTCAAAGTTGGCTGAGGTCAGCGCCGCATAGCCGTCTTCCTGCTCCAAACCCACAATCTGCATGTGCGGATGAACGAGACTACCGCCCGAGAGAGGGCCCTTGTTCTTGTACATAAGGACGCTGCGATACTGTTGTGAATCGATCATCTGCTGCCAGCAACCCAGAGCAAACCTCATCACATGGTGGAGTTCATCCGGCTCATAGGTCACCAAGTCGGCGTCGTGATTGGCCGACTCGATCAATACGGTCTGACGGGTGGCCCGCAAGGTCTTGAACTTATTCTCGAGCCAGATGCAGTCACCATCGAACTGGATGATGTTGGTGAGCCCCTCCGTGTCGCAAAAGGGGCACGCGGTACCGGGGCGACGGTTGTCGTCGGGCTTGCCGCTCGCCTGCTGAACATCGAATACAAGCGCCACGGGCTACACCTCCAGCGGTACGATCCTTGTGCCATGGAGCTCGGAGACGCCCAGTGCCGCCGCCACGGTATCGCGGTTGGCCGTGGAAATGCCGCCGCCGGGAAGGATGGTCAAGCGGTCGCCCGCATACTCGATCAAGCGGGCCAGGTTTTCGAAGTTGTCCTCGATCGGCGTACCGGCAGCGCCACCATGCGTCAGGATGCGTGTGATGCCGCAGTCGGCGAGTGTGTCAATCGCGTCGAGCTGAGTCTCGGGCAAGAGCTGGTCAAACGCCATGTGGAAGGTGATGTCGATGGGCTCACGCTTGCATTCCTCGGTCGCGCAGCCCGCGGCCATCACGAGGGCGCCCAACGTAAGCTCGTCGAGCGCCCATCCGCCAGCGCAGGGCTTGCAGCAGCCAAAGACCAAGCCGTCAACGCCGGCGCTTACGGCAAGGCCCAGGTCCATCTCCATCATGCGCAGCTCGTCTTGGTTGTAATGAAAGTCACCGCCACGCGGGCGAATCATGCACATCACTCGCGCATCATGCTCGTGAGCATAGCTGACTGTAGCGCTGATAACGCCGGCAGAAGGCGTGGTGCCACCAACGGCAAGGTTGTCGCACAGCTCGATGCGCTTTGCACCGGCATCGATAGCTGCCGGCACCCGCTCAAAGTTCTCGGCACAAAACTCGTACAGCATAGATAGACCCCCAAAGACAGCAGATGTTTTCCGACGGGCATTGTCACACATCCCCATGAAGTTGCGGTGGAATAGGGACTCTTTTGGCCTCTGGAGCCCGTATTCAGTCCCTATTTCACCGCAACTTAAAAAGGGGCGCTGGCTGAGATAGTCAGCGCCCCTTTTGTTAGGTGGGTTAGCCTCCGAGGTAGGCTTTGCGGACGTTGTCGTCGTGCAGGAGCTCTTGGCCGGTACCGGTCATGGTGATCTTGCCGGTCTCGAGCACGTAACCGCGTGTGGCGATGGAAAGCGCCATCTGCGCGTTTTGCTCGACCAGAAGCACCGTGGTGCCGGCCTTGTGCAGGTCCTCGACAATCTGGAAGATCTGTTCGATCAGAATCGGTGCCAGACCCATGGAAGGTTCGTCGAGCATAAGCAGTTTGGGGTTACTCATAAGGGCGCGCCCCATAACGAGCATCTGTTGCTCGCCGCCTGAAAGGGTGCCGGCGACCTGGCGACGACGTTCCTTCAGGCGCGGGAACTGCTCGTAGACGCGCTCCAGGCCCGGAGCAATTGTGGACTTGGGCTGTGTATAGGCGCCCATCTCCAGGTTCTCCTCGACCGTCATCTGCAAAAAGGCGCGGCGGCCCTCGGGAACCTGAGCCAGGCCCTTACCAACCAGCTTGTCGGCAGGCGTATGGGTAATGTCCTCGCCCATAAACTTGATGGAGCCGGTCTTGGAGCGCAGCAGGCCCGAGACGGTCTTGAGCGTTGTGGACTTGCCGGCACCGTTGGCACCAATCAAGGCCACGATCTCGCCCTCGTTAACGTTAAAGGAGATGTCCTTGATGGCGTGGATGGCGCCGTACCAGACGTTGATGTTGTAGACGGAAAGCATCGGCTCTGCCATTTAGTTCTCCCCCTTATCCTGCTTACCCAGATACGCCTCGATAACGGCGTCGTTGTTCTGGATTTCCTCTGCCGTGCCCTTGGCGATAACCTTGCCAAAGTTAAGCACGCAGATGCCCTCGCAGATGTTCATGACGAGCGACATATCATGCTCGATGAGCATGATGGCGATGCCGAAGGTGTCGCGGATCTTGACGATGTTCGCCATGAGCTCTGCGGTCTCGGACGGGTTCATGCCGGCGGCAGGCTCGTCGAGCAGCAGCAGCTTGGGGTTGGTGGCAAGCGCGCGGACGATTTCCAGACGACGCTGGGCGCCGTAAGGAAGCGAGCCGGCCTGTTCATTTGCCAGGTGCTCCATGTCAAAAATGGACAGCAGCTCCATGGCGCGCTCGTGGGCGGCCTTCTCGTGCTTCCAATACGTCGGCAGGCGCAGCACGCCCTCAAAGCCGGAGTAGCGCTCCTGGTTGTGCAGGCCGACCTTAACGTTGTCCTCCACCGTCATGGTGTTGAACAGGCGAATGTTCTGGAACGTACGGGCAATACCCATGCGGTTGACCTGGTAGACCGACTTGCCCGAGGTGTCCTCACCATCGAGCAGGATGGTGCCGTGCGTAGGCTGGTACACCTTGGTGAGCAGGTTGAAGACCGTGGTCTTGCCGGCACCGTTGGGGCCGATGAGACCGGCGATCTCAGTCTTGCCGATGGTCAGGCTAAAGTCATCGACTGCCTTAAGGCCGCCGAATTCAATGCCCAGGTGGATGCACTCGAGCGCCGGGCGCTGGCCCAGGTCGCGGTCGGGAACGATGGCGCCAGAAGGATACGGGACCATCTTGCCCTTGTTGAACTCAAACTTACTGGGCATCGGCTGCCACCTCCTTCTTGGAAGCAAAGCGGTTCTTAATGCGTGCGAAGAACGCCTTGAGCTGCGGGTTGTTAGTAAAGACCATGACCAGAATCAACACGATGGCGTAGATGAGCATGCGGTAGTCCGAGAACTGACGGAGCAGCTCGGGGAGCACCGTGAGCAGCGCCGCGGCGATAACGGAGCCGCGCATGTTGCCCAGGCCGCCCAGGACCACGAACACCAGAATGAGGATGGACGTATTGAAGTCGAACTTAGTGGCGGAAAGCTGC
>CABUJH010000058.1 GCA_902491895.1 uncultured Collinsella sp.
TCGATGGTGCAGAGGTAATCCGCCACTTGCTCGAGGCGGTAGTCGGTCATCGAGGTCTTGCGGCGTCGGACGACCCCTTTTGAGAGGACCTTGCCCACCGAGTCGTCTCGCCCGCGGAACAGAAGGAGCGCATCCTCGCGACCTTCGGCGACCTGTGCTGCGAGATGGAGGGCTGCACCATCGCGCAGGCCGCCTATCTCAACGGCGTGCCCCTCGTCGTCGTGCGCGCCATCAGCGACAAGCCCTGCGCCGAGGGCCAGGTCGTCGACTACAACACCTTCGAGAAGAAGGCCGCCTGCGACTGCGCCCGCATCGCCGCGCGCATGGTTAAGCTTTAGGCCCGGCGCGCCGGGGCCCTTCTTTATGTTGGGACCCCGGCGCGCAGGGCCCTTTCCAAAGCGAAGTGTCGAGCCGAAGTGTTGAGCGTCGGCCCTGAATGTTCAATGGCCGTTGTTTTCTGCCCCTCAAGTGGTGAACTTCTCCTCGGGGCTGTTGATTCCCCCACGCGCCCCCTTCCGTTCTCTGTGCTCCCCTTATACTCCTTGTACAAGGAGGTAAGAAGTCATGGACAAGACCGCACAGGACAGCTTGGCAAAGAAGCCCGTCGACATGAGGGACAGGATTCTCGAGCATCTCGAGGCCCTCACCTCTGCCGTCTCGCTCGACGACCTTGCCCGTCTGTCCACCTCCGACATCGCCGAGACGCTCATCATCTCCAGGAGTCTGGCGAGCCAGTACCTCAACGACCTTGTTCGCGCCGGCCTTGTGGTTAAGGTGGCGGGCAGGCCTGTCCGTTATTTTCATCGCCGCGCGTTCCAGAAGCGTTTTCAGGTAAAGCTCTCTGCAAGCGAGTACGCCTCGCTCGCCGACCTCATCCAGGCGACGGGAATCGCCGATCACCGTGACTTCGCGCGTGCCGTGGGCTTTGACCTGAGCCTCAGCTCCGTTGTCGAGCAGTGCAAGGCTGCGGTTCAGTACCCTCCGTTCGGCCTGCCCATCCTCTTGAGCGGCGGCGTGGGTGTCGGCAAGTCTTTCCTTTCTCGTCTTGTGTACGAGTACGGCAAGAACCAGGGCTTGCTGTCCCGCGACTCCTCCTATGTGCGCATCGACTGCGCCGGGGTCCCGGACGCCGCCTCGTTCAACGGGCTTCTTGACGAGTCGATCGCGAAATCGCGCGGGGGTGTGGTTTTTGTCAACGGCATCGAGGCACTCTCTCCCTCTGCGATGGAGCACTGCCTTGCGACGGCCCTCGGGCTCGATGCCTCCCAGGATGCGCCGCGCGCTCGCCTCGTTCTTTCGACGACGCTTTCCGCCGATGACCTGAAGGTTTCCTCGGCCTACAGCAAAATGCCCATCTGTGCCCGCGTCCCCTCACTCAAGGAGCGGACCCCCGAGGAGCGCGAGGATCTCATCTTGAGCTTCCTGCGCAGCGAGGGGTGCCGAATCGGTTCTGATGTGAAGATTAGCCGCGGCGCATACCGTTGCCTCGTGAACGCGGACTTTTCCGATAACATCGCCGGCTTGCGCGCCTGCGTGACGAACTGCTGCGCCAAAGCGTTCCTCAATCGCGAGGGCGACTACGTCGTCGTTCGCCCGTATCTTCTTCCCAGCGGGCTCCTCTCCTCCGCGCAGATTGATCAACAGCCCGATGATGGCGTTCTGATCGACGCGTCCCTGGATGCCGCCGAGAGCACAGGGCCGGTCGAGCAGGCGCTCGATGCCCTGTGCTCTCTCGATGAGCGATTCTGCGCCGGGGAGCTCTCTGTCTCCGAGCTCGTCTCGCAAGCTGTCTCCGCTGTGCGCGGCGTTGAGGATCACTTGATCTTCGGCCGCGGCGTTACCTCCTCGAGGTCGCGCGCCTTCGAGCGCATCGTGGGCGCGGTCCTTGCCGACGCAGGCTCTTCTTATGGCATCGAGCTTTCGAGGAAGGTCGCTTTTCTACTGGCCCAGGAGATTTGCCTGCAGTTGTGGCCGGGCATCGGCCTGGCTAAGCGAAAGTCTGCCTGTGCGGAGCAAATCTCCCATCTCCTCGGTGCCGTGACCTCCGAATTACCGTTTGCCTCGAGCGTCTCCGATCAGGTCGCCGCAGACGTGGAAGGGGCGCTGGGAATCTCGCTCGATCACTTCACGAAGACGCTTCTGACGCTGTGCGTCGCATCGGAGTCTCGCGACGCGAAGGCCCTTCGAACGCTCTGCGTCATCTTGTCCCACGGCTACTCAACGGCGACGAGCATCGCCGACGCGGCGAACCGTATGCTCGGCATGCATGTGTACGAGGCGGTCGACATGCCCTACGACCAGCAGCTGAAGGACATCGTCGGTCCGCTCCAGCGCCTCGTCGACCGCCATTCCTACTGCACCGGGGTCGTGTTCCTCGTCGACATGGGCTCCTTGGAGGAGGCCTATAAGGCCCTCGAGAACGTTACCGACTCCACTATCGGCGTGGTGAACAACGTCTCTACCGGTCTTGCGCTCGAGATCGGGGTCGGGCTGCTCGGCGGCAAGTCCATCGCCGAGGTTCTTGGCGATGCGACCGCCGCGTGCGTGACGCACTGCAAGGTGATCGAGCGCGTCAACCGTGAGGACGCCATCGTCTTCTGCTCCGAGTCCGGGGTCGACGCCGCGGAGAGGATACGCCAGCTCGTCTCGCAGAGCCTCCCGCGCACCATAGGCGCGCGCCTGCTCACGAGGCCCTTCAAGCAGCTCGTCGCGAACGGGTCGAACGACGCCGTTTTCTCCGAGCACCGCGTCTGCGCCGTCATCGGCACGGGAGACCCCGGGGTCGCCTCCGTCCCCTTCGTCGCCCTCGAGGACATTATGTCGACGGCGTCCGCCTCTAAGGTCGATGCCGTGTTCGGCAGGTGGCTTGACGCTTCCGAGCTCTCTTCTTTCCACGAGAAGCTGCTCTCGAACATGACGCTGCAGAACGTCATCCGCTCCATCACCATCCTCGACCCGGAGCGGCTATTCCATGAGATCGAGAGCGCCGTGCACGAGCTTCAGCGCAGGACAGGCGAGAAGATCGGCAGCAACGCCATCATTGGGCTCTACGTCCACCTCTGCTGTCTCGTCGAGCGCCTTGTTACCAGAAACCCCATTGAGACCTACGTTGGCCAGGACCGCTTCGAGGAGGAACGCGCCGATTTCATCGAGTCCTTCAGGCAGAGCTTCTCGAGCATCTCGACGCGCTATCGCGTAGAGGTTCCCGTAAGCGAGATCGCATATGTCTTCGACTACATAAGCGTGAGCGCCGCCCCGGCGCGAGAAGAGCGCCTCGGCTCCTCGGACCTCCTGCTCGACGAGTGACCTTCCCCGCGCCGCCGCAAGCTGACCGCGCGTCCTCAATAATCCGATAACCCCTTGCCCGGCGCGAATCCGGATAGCGCCGAGGCAGTACCGAACGTAAAACTTCATTTGATAGGAGCAAACATGAGTGTTGTTATGGCACGAATCGACAATCGCCTGCTTCACGGCATCATCGTGACGCAGTGGGCCCCGGTGTCGGGCGCGACCCGAGTCATGGTCATCGACGACAAGGTCGCCGGCGACGAGGTCCTGAAGTCCACCATGAGGATGGCGCGCCCCGCGGGCATGGCCGTCTCGATCATCTCCGAGCAGACCGCGCTCAAGAACTTCGCGGCGGGCAAGTACGACCGCGAGAAGGTCTTTGTCATCGCCAAGGAGCCCGAGACGATCCTTCACCTGGTCGAGTCGGGCATCGAGCTCCCGTCGCTGATCGTCGGCGGCTCTCTTGTCAAGGAGGGCGGCGTCCAGCTCACCCAGCGCGCCTATGCCTCCGCCGAGAACGTCCAGAGCTACAAGGCGCTCATCGCCCGCGGCGTCAAGGTGACGGCACAGTTCGTGCCCGCCGACAAGCCCGTCTCCGTCGCCGACCTCATCTAAGGAGGGATCATGGTCAACTTCACTATCCTGCAGGTCGTCCTTTTGACCTTGCTGGCCTTCATCAAGCACGTGGACTACTACGGCATCCCGATGATCTTCGTCAACTATGCCGTCTTCTGGGGCCTTATCACCGGCGTCGTCATGGGCGACTGGAGGACCGGCCTTGTCATCGGCGGTACCATTCAGCTCATGCAGCTCGGCGTCGCGGGCTTCGGCGGCTCGTCGATTCCCGACTACGGCACGATGGCCATCATCGCCACCGCCTACGGCGTGACCCTGGGCGCGGACACGGGCCTCGCCATCGGCCTGCCGGTCGGCATGCTCGGCATCCAGCTCGACGTCATCGTCAAGATCCTCAACGGCTTCGTCGTCGAGAAGTCCCAGAAGTTCTGCGACGAGGGCAAGTTCAAGCAGATGAACGCCATCCTGTGGGTCTGCCCCGTGCTCTTCGGCCTGTGCGCCGCCCTGCCCGTCTTTGTCTCCGTGACCCTCGGCCAGCCCGCCGTCAACTGGCTCCTCGAGGTTATGCCCCAGTGGTTCCTTTCCGGTCTCACCCTCGCCGGCAAGATGCTCCCGGCCGTCGGCATCGCGATGCTGCTGCGTTACATGCCCACTGGCAAGTACTTCCAGTACCTGCTCGCCGGTTTCTTCCTCTCGGCCTTCCTGAACGTGCCCATCATTGGCGCCGCCATCGTCGGCGTTGCCCTCGCGATCGCGTTCTACCAGCGTGCCGAGAGGGACACCGAGCTCGCCGCCCACGCTTCCGCAGACGCCTTCATCGGAGAGGATGAGTAACCATGGAAAACGAGAACATCACCGCCGTCGCCGAGGGCAAGCCCTCCGGCTACAAGGTCACCAAGAAGGACCTGCGCAACGCGAACTGGCGCTGGCTCATGAGCGTGTGCACCTTCAACTACCAGACCCAGCAGGGCGCCTCAGTCGCCTACGCCCTCTCGCCGGTCCTGAGGAAGATCTACACGAACGACGAGGACTATAAGCAAGCGCTCAACAACCACTTCCGCTACTACAACACCCAGCCTTGGCTCGCCGCCATCATCCTTGGCGCCTGCGTGGCCATGGAGGAGCGTGACGGTCTCGCGGCGGCGGACGCCGTCCAAGACCTGAAGATCGGCACCATGGGACCGCTCGCCGGCGTCGGCGACTCCCTGCTCATGACCATGATCCCGACCATCATGGGCTCCATCGCCGCCTATATGGCCATCGAGGGCAACCCCGTGGGAGCCGGCATCTGGTTCGCGCTCATCCTGGCCATCTTCTGGGTCCGCATGCACGCCCTCGAGTTCGGCTACAAGCAGGGTGTGAAGCTCGTCACCGACTTCAGCGAGAAGCTTCCCAACCTCACTGCCGCCGCCTCCGTGCTCGGCCTCACCGTGGTCGGCTGCCTCATCGCCTCGGTCATCGGCGTCACCTGCCCGATTAGCTTCAGCTTCGGCGACGTCTCGATGGAGATTCAGCCGCTGCTCGACAAGATCCTGCCTGCCATGATCCCCGCCGCCATCACGGGAAGCGCGTATTACCTTCTTACCAAGAAGAACGCGAGCATGACGGCCCTCATCCTCGTGGTGATCGTCCTCGCGATGGTCGCCTCCGCCGCCGGCATCCTTGCCTAGCTTCGACCCAAGAGATTGGTGAATCAATGAGAAAGATAGTTGTGGCGAGCCATTCCCTTCTCGCCCAGGGCTTCAAGGACACCCTCGAGTTCCTTACGGGTAAGAGCGACGCCGTCAACGCTGTGTGCGCCTACGTGAACGACAACGGCGAGGGGCTCGACGCGGCGGTCGAGGCGGCGCTTTCGGGCACTGACGAGGTCGTCGTCCTCACCGACGCGCTCGGCGGCAGCGTGAACCAGCGCTTCTCCCGCTTCGCCTCCGACCGGATCCACGTGATCGCGGGTGTCAACCTCCCGCTCGCCATGACGGTCGCGCTCGCGCGCCCCGACGAGAAACTCGACTTCGACGCCCTCGTCGACGAGGCGCGCCAGCAGATCGTCTACGTGAACGGTGCCAGTTCCGCCGAGTGCGAAGACGACGAATAGAGGAGGTCGACGATGAGAGAGTTCCTTAAAGACGTGTGGATGCACGGCGGTGAGGAAAGCCGCGCCATCACCCCCGAGAACATCACGGGCGAGAAGGGCCGCGCCGCCATGTCGGCCAGCCACCTCGGTGTCGGCCGCAAGGGCTCGTGCTGCGTGCCCCTTGAGTCCGGCGAGACCATCACGCTCGCGGACATCGAGGGCCCCGGCATCATCCGCCACATCTGGATGACCGTCCCCGACAAGACCGCCGCCGGCAGCTTCGTCATGCGCGACCTCGTGCTGCGCTTCTACTGGGACGACGAGGAGACCCCCTCGGTCGAGTGCCCTGTCGGCGACTTCTTCTGCAACGGCTTCGGTGAGCGCGCCATCGTCAACTCGATGCCCATCTGCGTGAACCCGACGGGCGGCATGAACTGCTACTTCGAGATGCCCTTCAGGAAGCACGCCAAGGTCACGCTTACGAGCGAGCACCCCGGGTTCATTAAGTACATCTTCTACACGTTCAACTACGCGCTCACCGACGTGCCGGACGACGCCATGTACTTCCACGCCCGCTTTAACCGCGAGCGCAGCACCCACAGGGGCGTCGACTACACCGTGCTCGACGGCGTGCGCGGCAAGGGCTACTACGTCGGCACCTACATGGCCCTGTGCGCCCTGGAGCGCTATTGGTGGGGCGAGGGCGAGATGAAGTTCTTCCTCGACGGCGACGAGGAGTTCCCCACGGTCACCTCGACGGGAGCCGAGGACTACTTCGGCGGTGCCTGGGCCTTCCTCGACAGGCCGCCCCACGCGCTGCCCGAGGCGCAGTGCTTCAACACGCTGTTCGCCGGCTACCCGTACCGCTCGACGCGCGACGCCACGCGCGACCGCTTCAGCGCGGGCAAGCCGAACCCGAACCCGATGCTCGCGACCAACGACGACGCGCTGCCCAGGCACGGCCTCTACAGGTGGCACCTTCCCGACCCGATCTCGTTCAAGGAGGACCTGCGCGTGACGTTCCAGGACCTCGGCAACGACGACATCAAGCTCTACGAGCGCGAGGACGACATCTCCACCGTCGCCTACTGGTACCAAAGCGAGCCGCACGCCGTGCTCGCCCCGTTTGCCGCAAGGCAGGACCGCGTGCCCAGGTAGGGTCGCCTCGAAACAAGCCAACGTTATGGGCGCCCGCGGTTGACCATGACTGCGGGCGTCCCTTTGTAAGGAGGATCACATGAGCGAAAAGCAAATGAGGCTCGGCGCCCTCGAGGCCGGCGGGACCAAGATGGTCTGTGCCGTGGTGTCCGGCGACGGCGAGGTCCTCGACCGTATGGAGACCCCGACGCTTACGCCCGCCGAGACCGTCCCGCAGATGATCGAGTGGTTCACCGCCCGCGATGTGGACGCGTTGGGCATCGGCGCCTTCGGCCCGACCTGCGTCGACCCCAACGACGAGCGCTACGGCTCCATCCTCCAGACGCCCAAGCTCGCGTGGCGAGGCCATGGTCTTCGCGCCGCGTTCGCCGACGCCCTCGGGATTCCGGTGGCCTACGACACGGACGTGAACGTTGCCTGCCTCGGCGAAGTGGTCTTCGGCTGCTGCAAGGGGCTCGAGGACGCCGTCTACGTGACCATCGGCACCGGCGTGGGCGCGGGCGTCATGTGCGCGGGCAGGCTCCTTCACGGCATGCTGCACCCCGAGGCCGGCCACATGCTGGTAAGGACCCGTCCCACCGAGGAGGGACGCTGCGTCTGCCCGAGCCACGCGAGCTGTCTCGAGGGCCTCGCCTCCGGCCCCGCCATTGCCGCGCGCTGGGGAAAGCCCGCGGCCGAGCTCGCGGACAACGATGAGGCGTGGGCGCTCGAGGGGGATTATCTGGGGCAGATGTGCGCGAACCTCGTGCTCATGTACTCGCCTCGCCGCATCGTCCTCGGCGGCGGCGTGATGCACCAGGAGCAGCTCTACGGCATCGTCCGCAAGAAGACCCTCGAATATCTGGGTGGCTACATCCAGACCGCCGAGCTTAAGGACATGGAGAGCTACATCTGCGCCCCGGGCTGCGGCGGCGACCAAGGAATCCTCGGCGCGGCCGAGCTGGCAAGAAGGGCGCTCGCGTAACTTGCGCTCTCTCCGCCATACAACGCGTTAAGAAAAGACGAGCGCTTCTTGCCAATTGAGCGGCAAGAAGTGCTCGTCTTTTGCATTTTTGTCTCTCAAAATCTTATTTTCACGATTTGCATTTTCATCCCGTTGTCACCGACCCTTGCGAGAAACCGGAAAAAGCCGCTGACAGAAGGGTCTCTCAAATCGTTGTAGCCCAGCATATAGCCGCGACTTGTGACCTGCAGACGGCTGTTCCACGTGCCGATTTCCTTGGCGGCATCCGAAACCGCAAAATATGCCCCCACATCCTTGATTTTTGCAGTCTTAAGCCATGTTTTTGCGATCATCTTTACTGCCGTCCGATTGGCAGCGTCAAAGACCAGCACACCGCCGGGGAAAGCGTCCGCCATCCCCCTCACCAGTTCCCGGACCTGCTGGGTCAGAAAGTAATAGAACACCCCGGAGGCAAAGAACACCGCCCCGCCGGAGGCATCGATTTTGCCAAACCATGTGGTGTCTTTCAGGTCGCAGGGGATATTTTGTTCCCGATCCCCGGCGGGCAGTAGCTGCTGCCGCAAGGTAATCACATCCGGGAAGTCCAGATTGTAGATCTTGCATCTACCGTTGTCGCAGGTTCTGCCGGTGTTGTCCAGCCCGCAGCCCAGATTGACCACCGCCGCATTGGGGTGGCCTTTCAGGTAATCCCGCACCTCGAAAGCAAGGTCATTCTGCCGCATGGCCACCTCCAGCGCACCAAAGCGCTGCATCAGGCTGCGGGAGTTTTTCTCTGCCTCTGAAAAGTCGTAGTCGATCTGGTCGAGCAGGCGAACCGCTGTTTCATCCCTGTAAAGGTTCGGGTACAGCTCCGTACACAGCTTTCGGGAATACAGCGGGAGGATCAGCGTCTCCTGCACGGTGTTTTTCTCAATTTTACATTTCATAGGTTTCTTCCTCAGTGAATAAAAACCGTCATAAGTGCCGCCAGCACAGCCGCTATGACCGTCATGCCTATCGCCATGTGCAGGATGGATGCAAAAATGCCCACATGGCGTCCTCAAACGCCATATCCGCCACACTGCCTTGCAGGACGGCGCAACGCCCCTCCTGAATTGCAGCTCGGTTGAGCTTTCTAGTCCTCTCCACGCTGACGGGCGTTTTCAAAGAACGACATCTGGCCCCTCCGATTTCGTGCATTCCGCATAAGTCAACGGGAACGAGGCCTTCAGCAGCGCGCTTTTATGCACCGCCCAGCCGTTTTGACGTAGGAAACGTAGGTATTCCTCGCTTGTCCACCTGCTGTGGAGGGGGAATCCCGCCATACTCATGAAAAAGGCTTTTGCCTTGCCGGAAACCGAGCTCCCCGCGTGGGTGAAGGTTGGCGCGATGAGCACGCCGTCGTCCTTCAGCACCCGCCTGATTTCTTGCAGGGCCTTTTCCGGATGCGGCACTATGTGAAGCGCGTTGGACGCGATCACCACATCAAAGGACTTCTGTGCATAGGGCAGGCGGAACATATCTTGTACGGAAAAGTGCAGCTTTGCGGATTGTTTGCCCCGCTTTGCTTCAAGGATCATCTTTGCAGAAGCGTCCGTAGCCTCGATGTGCGCCGCCGCATTCACGATGCTCTTTGCGATAAGCCCCGTGCCGGTGGCGACTTCCAGCACGGTTTTTGCTTTTACCACCGGCCTGATCAGCTCATACATCTTCTCATACGCCGCCCGGTCGTTTCGCATGAAACGGTCGTACCGAACGGCATTCTTGTCCCAGAAGCCCTTGCGTCCATGCATGGCTATCGCCCCCAAACAGTTAGAGCCATCTAACTATAACACGCGAATCGTGCAGTAAGTCCTTGTGTCCGTTCATGAGAGGCTCGGAGTGAAACGGAATGTTGGGGAGATCGGCCCTGGCAAGCTTGGCCTCATAGCCCGTGACCGCCTCGGCGAAGCTGTCTGCCTGGTCGTGAAAGACGAGTGTGAGCAGGTAGTAGCGAGCCTTGCCCCCGCGATCACCGCTCTCGTCGACGAAGGTGCTGAGCTCCTTGGCCAATGGGGATTCCTAATGGAATGGATAAAAAATAGCCGGGGGACTCCCCCGGCACTTGGAGGTAACTCAATGAGCCACCAACAGCCTTATAGCATGCGCTGACGGTAAGTGCAAGGGGGGGCGAGCCGGTACATGGCGTCGCGGCTGATGCGCAGCATCGCTCACGCCTCGTCGGCGCCGAATATCGCGTTGGTCGATGCGATGAGCCTCACCTGGCTCCTGCTAATGCTCTTGGTCATGGTCGTCCTCGAGCTCCTTTCGTCTCGAGGCTCCCTCGCGTGCCCGGCCGCGGGCGGCTCCCGGGGCGGTCGCCGCCGCCATTTGCGACGTGCTTGAGGCGGAGGCATCCGATCAGGCCTGCCTTGCGTCCTGGGTCGCCAACATCCGTGCAGCGGCGGACGAGATGGCGACTCGCATCGCCGACATGCTCATGCACATGGGCGGCGACTAGACAGGGCGATCCCTGCAACGGGCATTATTATCCGGGAAGCGTTTGGTTGCGAGGCACGCTGGTGTGAGGGCCTGAGTCGTCAGGCCCTCACAGGGGGACCGCGATGGTGGCCACCGCGCCGCCCGAGGGGCTGTTGGCGAGCGAGACGGAGCCCCCGTGGGCGCTCGCGGCCTCGGAGGCGGCGTGGAGGCCGAGCCCGTAGTGGCGGCCTCCGTCGCGCGAGGAGCGGGAGGAGTCGT
>CABUJH010000059.1 GCA_902491895.1 uncultured Collinsella sp.
TGGGAGGCCAGGGCGCCGCTGACCGGTGGACGGCACCGAGCCGTACGCTTGAACTTGGAAGGGGGAGGCCTCGCGGCCTCCCCTTTTTTGCGTTTACCGGGCATAAATGACTCATTTACGCCAGACGATTTAATTCTTTTTGGTATTGAGCTTTTATTTAAAGACAATAAAACGAATAACAAGGGCAACTGCTATGGATGCAATGATCAAAAGCAGGATTGTCAGTCGATGCTGCTTGCGTCGTTTACTTGACGAAACGAAGATTGATTTTCCCTGTTTTGGCGTTTCGAGATAGCGAGCCGAATGCGTCAAGGTTTGCTTTGGTCGAGGACCTCTTTGTTGATGAGCGGCGGATGCTTTCATCGGCTCATCACTAGCTGCGCTGTTTTTAGATAATGGTGCGTCTTTCAGATATACAGGGTCTCCCGAGGCGACGCCCATATGTTTACGTCCCGTTTGGGCATCCTCGAGCGTTTGATATCGATTTCTCGTCACATACTCGGGCTCCGGATCATTAATGGGCTCTTGCGAGATGTGGGGGCGATGGAACCGTGGCGGCTGCGTGGAAGTATCTTCCCCCTGCGTCGGCATAAACATATTGTTCTGGTTTTGGTCGTCCATGATGCCCTTTAGCTCGTTACCAACAACGTGTACGCGCTCATTGTAAGCCCCTTGTTATTTGTAGCTGGGGACATACTCGGTATTTAAGCTCTGGTTCAAAGAACCTTAACCTTCCTAAAACCTGAGTCATACGCACTTAGATATGCTTATAGTACTGGACTCAAAAAACTTTATAGTCGATGTATATATGAGCACTTGGTGGGCATATATAAGAGCGTCAAAAGAAGTCCCAGTCACCTGGAAGATGACTCGGCAGTCCTTAAAAGGAGTGGTAAACATGGCAAGCATGGTTCCTTATCGTTCGGTTTTTGGCGTTCGTCCTTCTGCTAGCTCGTTGTTCGATCTGTTTGATGATATGACCGACCTTGCAAACAACTCGATTGCTTCCAAGGCGTTCCCCGTTGACGTTGAGGATAAGGGCGACGGCTATGAGGTCAAGGCTTATCTGACCGGCGTCGCCAAGGACGATATCGATGTCGAGCTTAACGAGGGCCGTCTGTCCATTAGCGTGAATGTCGAGGAAGACGAGGAGAACGAGGGCAAGAACTTCCTGCAGAAGGAGTTCAACTCGTACAGCGCGACGCGTGGCGTGTATCTAAAGGACGCTTCGAGCGAGGGCCTCTCGGCTAAGTACGCTGACGGCATCCTGACCGTTACGGTTCCCAAGATCGTCGAGAAGAAGAACGTTACGAAGATCTCCATCGACTAACTTCGTTGGTGTTCTGCGCTATTAAAAGACAGCAAAAGGGGCTGGGAAGCGATTCTCGGCCCCTTTTGCTGTCTAGGACAGTCTATTGAATGGTTGCCGGTTGATACTGACTCGCAGGGCGTATCGAGAGTTTTCGCGATCCTTGGAGAAGGGTTGCGGAGCTGCCGACCTCGTCATCCAGAGTTGCGGCCAGAGTTTTGGCATAGCTTTTGACGGTAAGGCTCGGACGATTGTTATCTTGGCTGATATGCATGGCAATGAGCTGTTCGGTGCGATCGGTAACAAGTTCGCGCGCGGCTTCGGCGGCTTGGCCATTGGAGAGGTGTCCCCTTGCAGACAGGATGCGCTCCTGAAGAAAGCGGGGATATTCTCCCTCGCGCAGCATGGTCACATCGTGGTTGCTTTCGAGCGCGAGGACTCGACAATCTTTGAGGGTGTTCATGGCTTGGCTCGATAGCTCTCCGGTGTCGGTGGCAAAGCCGATGGAATCATCGAGGGTGTCGAATCGATAGCCGACTGGATTGATGACATCGTGTGACGTTGAGTAGGTTTGCACGTGGATGCCGGCAATGGATAGGGTGTCACCGGGATCGAATTCCTCGACAGGCAGATGCGAAAGATTTTCTTTGCTCGAAAGAGTGCCCCTGCTGGCAAAGAGGGGGCCGTGCCAGTGCTTGCACCAGACATCGAGGCCCTTGATGTGATCGCTATGCTCATGAGTAATGAGAAGAGCCGAGACGTTGTCTGCCGAGAGCCTCAGTTCTGCCATGCGCTTTAATGTCTCGCGGCGAGACAGTCCGTCATCGACCATAATGAGCCCCTGCGGGCCCTCGATGAGTGCGCAGTTGCCTTTAGAGCCACTGCCGAGGATATGAAGGTGCAGACGAGACATAAGATTCCAAAGGATACAATGGGTGCGGACGAATAGAGGAGGAAGCAAATGCCTACGGTATCTCAGCATTATGGACACCATGCCGTGCCTGGGGCAGTCGATGAGACCCGGACGAGGCAGCAGGCTGCTCCTGTCGTGCTCATGGTATCAGGCGGCGCGGACTCGACGGCACTGCTTCTTATGGCGTGCACATCAAAGCTGGATATCCAAGACGGACGCGGTGTCGCCCCCATTGCTCGCGAGCGCCTGCATGTGCTGCATGTAAACCATCATCTGCGCGGCAAGGCGTCCGATGGCGACGAGGCCTTTGTGCGTGAGCTCTGCGCGCAATATGGTTTACCGCTGTGTGTGGAGCACGCTTATTTTGATGGGGAGTCGGGCAATATTGAGGCCGCGGCCCGCGAGGTGCGCTATGCCGCGGCGCGGAGGTATGTTCGCGAGCTCTGCGCCCAGACGGGGGCACCGCGAACGGCGGCTCGTATCTGCACCGCGCACACGTCTTCGGATCGCGCGGAAACGTTTTTGATGAACGCGATTAAGGGTTCGGGGCCCGCTGGCCTATCGAGCATTCCTCGCCGGAGGAATATCGTGGTGCGTCCCTTGCTCGACCTAACTCATGGCGAGCTCGTGGGCTATCTACAGGTACATGGTCAGCCGTGGCGTGAAGACGAGAGCAATGAGGATATCTCGTATCTGCGAAACTACGTGCGCCATCGAGTGATGCCGGTGGTGGCACAGCGTAATGCGAGCGTGTGCAAGACGATTGGCGCCGCCTGTGAGATCTTGGGTGATGAAGATGCGTTTCTATCCCAGCTGTCGGCACAGGCGTTTCGAAGCTGCTTGCGCAAGGAGGCGGCGGGCGCACTGGTGCTCGACGCCAGGCGCCTTGCTGCGGCCGAGGTGGTAATCGCGCGGCGCATCGTGCGACTGGCGATCAAACGCATCGATCCGGACGCTCGTCCCGAGATGCGACATGTTGAGCGAGTCCTTTCCTGCGTTGCCGAGGGTGCCGGCTCGGTCACGCTTCCGGCGGGAATTGACGCGCGCGTTGAGTTTGGCATGTTGGCGTTTAAAGCTCCGGTGGCTCGCGAGGGCCTGGTCGCGGACTGGGTTACCGTGCCCGGTCGTTTGCCGTTGGGCGGGGGACGTATGCTGGTCACAGAGCCGATGGCCGTTGAACCGGGATGCGATATCGTGCGCCGCGCCCGTGAGCTTGCGGCTGCCGGGGAAGTGACAGCTTTGGTAGACGCGGCTGCCCTGGGTTTTGCCGACAGCGATAGTGAGCGGATCCTGGCGGGCTCGCGTGGCGAGATCCCTGCCGAGGCGCGATTGGCGCGCCTGTGGGTGGACGGTCCCGCACCGGGAGACGTGATGTGCCCGTTAGGGATGAGTGGTCGAAGCAAGAAAGTATCCGACTTGCTAGGTGAGGCTCGCATTCCCGTTTCCGAGCGCGCCGGCGTGCCCATGGTGAGGACGGCGCCGGGGGGTGCCGTGGTGTGGGTCGCCGGAGTTCGCGCGGACGAGCGTTTTAAGTGCACGGCCGCAACGCGCGTGGCGTATCTGCTCCGCGTGGTCGATGCGGAATAGCGTCCCACGCCTGCTATTCTGTGCGACGTTGACGGTATTCCCGCGCTGATGGCGCACGGGCTGGTAAATTTATCCCGTGCGCTGCTAGAATGTGTAGTTCGCGTCCATACGGCGGTGTGTGGGCGATAAGCACAAGAAAGGGTTGTCATGGCTTCTCAACATCCGGATATCGAGAAGGTTCTGTTCACGCAGGAGGATATCGACGGTATCGTCTCTCGCCTAGGCGAGCAGATTACTCGCGACTACGCGGGTAAGGATCTGGTGCTGATTGCGGTCCTGCGCGGCGCCGTGGTCTTTATGGGCGACCTGATGCGTAAGATCGAGCTGCCGACCAACATCGATTTCATGGCTGTTTCGAGCTATGGCGACGGTGTGAAGTCCTCGGGTATCGTGCGTATCATTAAGGACCTGGATATCGACATCCGCGGTCGCGACGTGCTGATCGTCGAGGACATTCTGGACTCGGGCCTGACGCTCAAGTATCTGATGAAGAACCTCGAGAGCCGCAAGCCCGCTTCTCTGGAGGTCGCCGCCTTCCTGTGGAAGGACGTTGAGGACCGCGTCTCGGCCATCACGCCCAAGTATGTTGGAACCCATTGCCCCGATGCCTTTGTGGTGGGCTACGGCCTCGACTATGCCGAGCGCTATCGCAACCTTCCGTATCTGGGCATTTTGAAACCGGAGGTTTATTCGTAAGATGCCCGACGACCGTAACGACAACAATTCCCAGACTCCCCGGGACCCAAAGATCCCGGGGATGCCCGGAGGCAAGAAGCCCACACGTACGGGCTGGCTGTATTTTCTTTTGGCTTGCGCGCTTCTGGGCTATGCCTTCTTTAATATGGGTTCCGGCTTTGCCAGCTCCAGCAATACCGTTAAGCTCGCGACGAGCGAGATGGTCAGCGCCATCAAGCAGGATCGCGTCGAAGATCTGACCTATACGGTTCAAGACGGAAGCGTGACGGGTCATTACTGGAAGACGAAGAAGGACAAGGGCGATACGAGCGAGCTCAAGAGCTTCTCCTCGACCTATGTCGGCTCCGATTCGCTTGCCGAGCTCATGGCGGAGCACCCCGATACCAAGTACATCGTCAATACCAACGATCCCGATTTTTGGGGCGACTTGGCGATGAGTGTGCTTCCGACGATCGCCCTTATCGCCATCATGTTCTACTTTATGCGCCAGATGATGGGCGCCAACAACAGGAACATGCAGTTTGGCAAGACCAACGCCAAGACCAACGAGGCCACACGCCCCAAGGTCAAGTTTGAAGACGTTGCCGGCGTGGACGAGGCAGTCGAGGAGCTCGAGGAGATCCGTGACTTTTTGAGCGATCCGGATCGCTATCGCAAGCTGGGCGCCAAGATCCCGCGTGGCGTGTTGCTGGTTGGCCCTCCGGGCACCGGTAAAACGCTGCTGGCCAAGGCTGTTGCCGGCGAGGCGGGCGTGCCGTTCTTTAGCATCTCGGGTTCCGACTTTGTCGAGATGTTCGTAGGTGTCGGCGCCAGCCGTGTGCGTGACCTCTTTAAGGAGGCCAAGTCCCAGGCCCCGTCGATCATCTTCATCGATGAGATCGATGCCGTGGGACGTCAGCGCGGAGCTGGCTTGGGCGGCGGTCACGACGAGCGCGAGCAGACGCTCAACCAGCTGCTGGTCGAGATGGACGGCTTTGAGGAAAGCGAGTCGGTCATCCTGATCGCTGCGACCAACCGTCCTGACATCCTGGATCCGGCATTGCTGCGTCCCGGCCGTTTTGACCGTCAGGTTACGGTCGACCGTCCGGATGTGAAGGGCCGCGAGCAGATCTTGCGCGTGCATGCCGAGAACAAGCCGATGGACGAGGACGTTAAGTTTGAGAAGCTCGCCCAGATGACCGTTGGCTTTACTGGTGCCGATTTGGCGAACCTGCTCAACGAGTCTGCGCTGCTGGCCGCTCGCCGTCATCGTTCCGTGATCTCGATGGACGAGGTCGAGGAATCGATGGAGCGCGTGATTGCCGGACCGCAGCGCAAGGGTCGCGTGATGACCGAGGCCGAGCGCACCACGATTGCCTACCACGAGAGCGGTCACGCCCTGGTGGGCCACATCCTGGAGCACTCCGATCCGGTCCATAAGATCTCAATCGTCAGCCGCGGCCAGGCGCTGGGCTACACGCTGCAGCTTCCGCAGGAGGACCACTTCCTCAAGACCAAGAACGAGATGCTCGACGAACTCGCCGTGTTCTTGGGCGGTCGCGTTGCCGAGGAGCTCATGTGCGATGACATTACATCGGGCGCGAGCAACGATCTGGAGCGCGCAACCAAGATGGCGCGCGAGATGGTCACGCGCTTGGGCATGAGCGAGGAGCTGGGCACGCAAGTGTTTGGCGAGGCGCAGCATCAGGTGTTCCTTGGTCGCGATTACGCCGATCACCAGGATTATTCCGAGGAGACGGCACGCCGCATCGATATCGAGGTTCAGCGCATTATGCGTGAGGCCCATCGTCGTGCGGTCGAGATCCTGGACGCCCGTCGCGATCAGCTCGATCTGATGGCGAAGGTGCTGCTTGAGCGCGAGACCGTCGAAGGCGACGCCGTGAACGCCCTGCTCGACAACGAGTGGGATGCCTACCTTGAGCGCGAGGGCGATATCCTGGCGGCCAAGGAGGAGCGCAATGCCAAGGCGGCCGGCATGCCGACCAAGAAGCGCGCGCCTCGTATGAGCGAGGAGGAGCTGGCGGCTGATGCCGCGGCCTTTGCGCAGGCGGCCATGCAGGAGGATGCCGAAGCCGCATCCGATGATGCTGACGATGACCATGCCGTCGTCGATGCCGATGCCGACACCGACGCCGACAAATAGTCTTTGTGGCGAAAGCCTCCGCGGGGAAACCTGCGGAGGCTTTTTCTTTTGAGCGATATGGGGCCGTCTGTTGATTGGGGACAGACTTAAATGAGCGTTTTCACGCATTTAAGTCTGTCCCCAATCAACATTGCTGCGGCACTTTGCTCGGCTAAAGCGTACAATAGCGCCTATGCGAAAGGGGAACAGATGATCAACGAAACTATGTGTGCTCGCGGTGCGGAAAGCTCCATCATCCGTGAGATTTTTAGCTATGGCCTTGAGCGCAAGGCGCAGATCGGTGCGGAAAACGTATTCGATTTTTCGCTGGGCAATCCGAGCGTTCCGGCACCCGCTGCTGTGGCGGAGTCCATTAAGAAGGCCCTGGAGCTGCCGAGCGACCAGCTGCACGGCTACACGCCCGCACCGGGCCTGCCGCAATGTCGTGCCGCTGTGGCCGAATCGCTCAACCGTCGCTTTGGCACGAGCTATGAGGGCAAGGATGTCTTTATGACGGTGGGTGCCGCGGCTTCGCTCACCTGCGCGCTCAACGCCGTTACGAATCCGGGCGACGAGGTTATTGTTATCGCCCCGTACTTTCCGGAGTATCGCGTTTGGATTGAGAAGGCCGGCTGTACGTGTGTTGAGGCGCTCGCCGATGAAGATACGTTCCAGCTGAGCGTGGACAACGTGCTCAAGGCGATTACCGATAAGACGACTGCCGTTATCATCGACTCGCCCAACAATCCGACTGGTGCCGTATATACACGCGACACGCTGACGCGACTGGCCAATGCTCTGCGCGAGGCCAACACTCAGCGCGACCCCGAGAATCCGATTATGCTCATCTCGGATGAGCCGTACCGCGAGATCGTGTACGGTGCCGAGGTGCCTTGGGTGCCCTCGATCTACGAGAACACCGTGGTGTGCTACTCGTATTCCAAGTCGCTGTCGCTACCGGGCGAGCGCGTGGGCTGGATCTTGGTTCCCAACACCAATCCGCAGGCTGCCCGTCTGATGCCGGCTGTTGCGGGTGCTGCCCGTACGCTGGGTTTTGTATGCGCACCGGCACTCTTCCAGCGCGTGATCATCGATTGCATCGATGAGCCGAGTGGCGTTGAGGCCTATGCACGCAACCGCACCGCGCTTACCAACGCACTAGCGGAGTACGGCTACACCTATGTTGAGCCGGATGGCGCGTTCTACCTATGGGTGAAAGCGTTGGAGCCCGATGCGAATGCGTTTTGCGAGCGCGCAAAGAAGTATGAGTTGCTTGCGGTTCCCTCGGACAGCTTTGGTATGCCGGGTTGGTTCCGCCTGGGCTATTGCGTGAGCTACGAAACGATTGTCAATTCGCTACCCGCTTGGAAACAGTTGGCGGACGAGTATCGTTAAAAGTAAAGCGCTCTGCCTACAATGTTTTACGTGAAACGGGGTTTGGTGTTAAGCCGGACCCCGTTGTCATGGACGTTGTGTCTTTGGGATGGAGTGGTTTTACGACTATCGAAGGCTATGCGTACAATGAATATAAGCGACGGCCGTGCCAGATAAGGAGACCTGATGCCCTACCTGCTTTCTTGTGACATTCATACCCATACGATGTTCTCTGCGCATGCATATTCGACCATTGAGGAGAATGTGTACTGGGCGGCAGAGCGTGGTCTGCAGGTGCTCGGATCTGCCGACCATTTGAGCTCTATGGTTACGGCTTGCCCCAATGACCTGCGCAGTTACCAGTTCTTTATCAACCAGGATATCTGGCCGCGCATTTGGAGCGGCGTGCTGGTGCTGCGTGGTGCCGAGGCCGATATCGTTTCGCTGGACGGAAGCCTGTTTGGCGAGGACACTCCTGTCACGCTCGATATTGCCGGCGATTCGTACAGCCGTCAGCATTCGCTGTTCGATTTGGTTACGCGTAATTTGGATTATTTGGTTGCAAGCGTGCATAATCCGCAGATTGCTGAGGGCGCGACGCTGGCCCAGACGACCGAGATGTATATCAATGCCCTGGAGCACCCCAAGGTGTTCATGCTGGGTCACACGGGGCGTTCGGGTGTGCCGTTCGATATCGACGAGGTGCTGTTGGCAGCTAAGGCCAAGCACAAGATTATCGAGATCAACAACCATAGTCTTGAACACGGTGTCGACACTGAGCATTGGGCCGTATGCCGCAAGATTGCCGAGCGCTGCGCCGAGCTGGGCGTGGGCATTGGCGTGTCGACCGATGCCCACATTGGCATGGCCATTGGCAAGCTCGATCACGCGCGCAAGATGCTCGACGAGATTCACTTCCCGCTGGATTTGATCGTGACGCGCGACCGCGAGACGCTGCTGCGCGAGATGGCGGCAGCCGGCGTGTGCGATCTGCGCAATGGGATGTAGCGGAGTTTATAAACCAAGCGAAGGGGGCGGCCCAGACGGGTCGCCCCCTTTCTTGTCCCAAAAATCTACTGAGGTTGGTTAGCGGCGTTCGAGGACCGCTACGGTTTCGGTGTGGTCGGTGTGAGGGAACATGTCGACGGGCGTGATCTTGAGCAGGCGATAGCCTCCGTCGAGAAGCTGATGCAGGTCGCGCTCTTGAGTCACGGGGTTGCAGCTGATATAGGTGATGCGGCGCGGCTTAAGCGCGCAGGCAGCTTCGAGGAACTCGGGGGTAGAGCCGGCGCGCGGCGGATCGATGGAAAGGACATCGACCCGCTCGTTGTTGTCGGCGGCATCTAGGATGTAGTCGGTGGCATCGTCAGCCATAAACCAAGCGCTGCGGGTGAGGCCGTTGAGCTCGGCATTGCGACGTGCATCGGCAATGCCCGCCGGGTTGCGCTCTACGCCGAGCAGCATGATGCCGATACCCTTGTTCTGGGCATCTTTAGCTGCGCACAGGCCGATAGTTCCGCTACCGCAATAGGCATCCATGAGTACGTCGCCCTGCTGCAGGTCCATGCCGTCAATCGCGAGCTGATAGAGCAGCTCGGTCTGCTGCGGGTTGGTCTGGTAGAACGCGGTGGGGGAGATATCGAACTCGCAGCCGAGCAGCTGGTCGCGCATGCACTCGGCGCCATATACAATGCGGGTTTCCTCGCCGAGGATGGCGTTGCCGGGACGTCCGTTGATGTTTTGGGCGACGGTGACGATGTGCGGATTGAGTGCGGCGACAGCCTCAAAGAACTCCTGCGCATGAGGCAAGTCGCGCTGAGCGGTCACGAGCGTGACCATGACCTGGTCGGTACGCCAACCGCAGCGGACGACGGCATAGCGAAGTAAACCAAGATGCTTGTCTTCATTAAAGGCGGGAATATGCAGCCGCTCAGCTTCGCGTGCGATGCCGTTGAGAATCTGACGGGCGCCCGGTGCCTCGACGGGGCATTCGGGTACGGCAACGATCTTGTGCGTGCCGCGCTCAAAGAAACCGCAACGGACGGCGCCCTCCTTACCGGGAGCAAAGGGAGTGGCAGCCTTATGACGAAAGCCACGCGGCGCAGGATATTTGCCCGGGTCGCCCAGGGTGACACCAATGCCACGAATAGGATCTACAGCAATGCCCTCACGCTCACAAAGCGAAGCAAAAAGCTCCTCCATAGCAGCCTGCTTGGCGGCGAGCTGCTTCTTATAAGGACGATTGAGCGCCGCGCACCCACCGCAAGCTTTCATGATGGAACAAGGAGACTTGGGGTCCACAGCCTTACGCGCAGACGAAACCCGATCTTTATGCGAGCGCTTGGAGCGAGTCTGAGATGCCTTATCCTCGTTCCGACGAGAGCCGGGACGCTTGGCCTTAGCCTTGCCCTTGGCCGACTTACCCTTCGCGTCCTGAGACGACTTGGATTTCTTAGAAGATTTTTTCTCCTCTGACCCCTCAGCCGCCTCGATCAAAGCACGACGAGCCTTACGCTCCGCACGAGATTCTGCCATGAATTAACCCCACTAATTTACAAATTGAAAGCTGAAAGCATTGTACCGTGCCAAGCTAGCGGACGATATACAAGCGCCTATTTCATGTCAGTGATAAGTCCAACGATGTTTGCCCGGCGTGGGCGGGGAGCGGCGCGTAATTAAGTTTATCGCGAGTTCCGCACGCAAAGGAAAGCACTTAATGTGCTTTCCGTCTT
>CABUJH010000060.1 GCA_902491895.1 uncultured Collinsella sp.
CGAGTTGACGTAGTTGTTGAACTCGGCGAAGCGGTTGACGTAGTCCCAGACGTCCTTCATGGAGGTGTGGAAGATGTGCGCACCGTAGCGGTGGACCTGGATGCCCTCGACGTCCTCGGTGTAGATGTTGCCGGCGATGTGATCGCGGCGATCGATGACCAGGACCGACTTGCCGGCGCGCTTGGCGGCATTGGCAAAGACGGCGCCCGAAAGGCCGGCACCGACGACAAGGTAATCGTACTGGGACATGGATATGCTCCTTTGTATGTCAATCGAACAGTTACTAAAGATTCGGGACAAGCGCTACTGGCTCATTTGTCCCAAAGATTAGTCTAGCAGATGCTCTTTCAGCAGCTCCAACGCATGGGCGTAACCGGGTTTCCAAATAATCATAAGGACCCACTATTCTGCCTTCAAACACTCGGGTAAGACGCTCCCGACTGCATCCATTGCTTGCGGCTTCAGGTACTGCTCATTGAGCTTCGCCTTTTTGTAAGCATAACGAGTGTCTGCCGAGTATTTGACCAACACATCGGTGAAGAACCGCTCCCAGCTCAGGTAGTCGCGGCTTTCGATATAGCTCGAAGGGTCCTTGAGGATTTTTGGAATGTCGTTGTTGGGGATGAGGCCAGATCGCAAAAGCGTCCACTCAAATGATTCCGGAAGGAACAAGCGAATGTTTTTGTAAACGCGCTGTCCCAGCACCTTTTCGATGTAGGGACCAAACGCCGCGCCGTCTCCTATGGCAAGGATGTTTTGCTCGGGACATTCGTGAATCGTTCGTTTTAGGTTCGCTACGCCGGTGGCGGTATAGCAGGGGATTCCCAGTCGGTTGCAAAGGGCGCTGTAGAATTGATAGCCAGACTTGCTATCCTCGACAATTACGGCATCGGGATTGTCAAAACCTACGTTAAGGTCCTGATACAGCATGTTTGCCGCGTGGGTATAAAGCGGTTTGGTCACCGAGTAAAAACGCTTGTCGCTTTTACGGCCGTTAATTACTTTGCTCGTCGTGTTGACCAGTTTTAGGATCTCGTCGACGCTGTAGGGGAGTTCGTTGGCGTCGCGACGAGATATCAGAACAAAATAGTTGGACGACCCGTTAACGGCTTTAGCAAAGTCTTTCGAGTAGATAAACTCGTTGCCCTCATCAAGAAAGACGATTGAATCTTCGATGATCGATAGCTCGCGCTCCCAGCGTCTGCCGGAAAGCGTTTCGCAAGGCACGTCACACCTGAGTGTAACGCCGCTTTCCTGTCCTCGGTCGTTGTAGTCGCGAATCATCGAGATAAGCGTCGTTTTGCCCGTGCCGCTGTTGCCGCGTATAAAGGAAATATTGCGCTTAAACGTGAGTGTGTATTTGACCTTTGCACGCTCTACGATAACGGTATGCGTCCCCTTCATTACTCATCAACATCCAAAAAGTCATTTGTAGCACCGACGAACTCCTGCATGTTCCTGACGATGCGGTCATCGTTATCGATGCGAATCTCAAAACGCTTCCAAGGGAACTTCATGATGTGGTAAAGGGTCACCAGCACATCCTGCTCTTTGCCGATCTTGAGTAACCAGCGGGCACAGTTGTCTCCGCAGGTGGATGCGTTGAACACCATATTTGGGAGATTGCGAACCAGCAACAGCGTCTTGACGCCGCCGGACAGTTCGAGTGGGGTGATTGAGCCCAGCTGCTTGCTTATGATGTTGTGGGGACCGATGAGCTCTGATCCGTCCACGCTTTTAATAATCTGTGCGGCCATGGGGTCCTCGAACCATGAGTCCAAGTATGAGTTCCTAAAATAGGTTTCGGTATCGTAGATGGAACCGGGGTAATCTCCCAGATGGATGCTTAACATGCGCGTCTCCAGACGTTGTGTGACTGCAACGATTATATGCCAGTAATAAAGCGCCGCCAGTAGCGAGGTTGCTGCTGGCGGCACTGGCATTATTAGCGTGTTGATCGCGTTGATGGATTTGCCCGCGAGGCTACTTTTCGAGACGCTCCCTCAGCAGCTCCAGCGCATGGGCATAGCCCTGGAGGCCCTCGCCGGTGATGGTGGCGAAGCAGGCTAGGCGTGCATAGCTTACCTGGCGGAAGTCCTCGCGCGTTTCGACGGCGCTAATGTGGACCTCCACAGCCGGGATGGCGACGGCCTTGAGGGCATCGAGGATCGCCACGCTGGTATGCGTGTAGGCAGCCGGGTTGATGACGATGCCGTCGACCTTGCCATAGGCCTCCTGGATCTTGTCGACGATGCTGCCCTCGTGGTTGGACTGGAAGACCTCGACCTCGTCAAAGCCCTGCGCGGCGCCTGCCTCCTGGCAGATCTGGACCAGGCGATCGTAGTTGTCGCTGCCGTAGATGCCCGGCTCGCGAATACCGAGCATGTTGAGGTTGGGGCCGTTGATGACGAGTGCTTTCATGGTTGCTTCCTTTGCGGTTGAGCGGGCGGTGAGGCGGAATGAAAAACCACCACAAAGGTGCCTGTCCCTTTTGTGGTGGTTTTTCTTAGAGAGCGGGCGGGAGGGTGTCGAGGAGGGCGCGGGCGGTGTTGGCGGCGCAGTCGCGTGAGTCGATGATGTGGTCGGCCCAGGCGCGGTAGCGCGGCATGCGCTGCTCGGCGAGCTTGTCGATGCCATCGCGGGCGGTGATGGGGCGCCCCTTATGGGCGAGTTCGTCGAGCTTGCGGTTGAGCATCACGATCTGGCTGTTTTGGTGCAACAGCGGATAGTTCTCGTCGCGCGTGACCACCCCGCCACCCGTGGAAAGCACCAGACCGCTGCGCTTGGAGATGTCGGCCAGCGCCGCTGTCTCCTGCTCACGGAAGGCCGTCTCGCCGCGCTCGACGATAAAGTCGGCGCAGGACATGCCCAGGCGCTCCTCGAGGGCGCGATCGAGGTCGATGTGCTCGCGGCCCGTGAGCTGGGCGATCTGCTCGCCCACGCGGGTCTTGCCCGAGCCCGGCATGCCGATGAGCGCGATGTTCTGCTCGCGGCGGGACAGACGCTCCGTCACATCCAGGATGCGCTCGCGCGGCGTAACCTGGCCGGTATAGCGCTCAACAGCCTGTGCCGCCTGGGCCACAAGCATGAGTAGGCCGCCGATGCAGGGGATGCCGCGGCGCTCGGCCTCGAGCATCAGGCCCGTGCGAGCGGGGTTGTAGACAATGTCGATGACGCCCTCGAGCGCATCGAGACCTTCGAGCGTGCAGGGAGCGTCGGGACAGCGCGGGAACATGCCGGCAGGTGTGCAGTTGACGAGCAACGCGGCATCGGACTGCTGAGCGATGTTGCTGTAATTGACCTCGCTTGTGCGACCGACTGGTATGACGACAGCGCCCAGGTCGCCGAGTACCATGCTCGCTGTAGTGCCGGCACCACCGGTGGCGCCAAGCACGAGAACCTTTTTGTCGGCGACCTCTACACCCAGCTCCTCGACCAGGCACTGAAAACCGAAATAGTCAGTGTTGTCGCCGCGCAGGCGGCCGTCGGGCAGGCGCGTGATGGTGTTGACGTTGCCCATGCGCTCAGCGAGCGGACTCAGCTCGTCCAGGTATTCCATGACGGTGCGCTTGTAGGGGATGGTCACGTTGGTACCTTCCCACTCGTCGCCCGTCATAAAGGCCTCAAGATCCTCGGGCTCGCGCTCAAAGCGCACGTACTCGAGCCCGGCGAGCTCCTTGTAGATGGTTGGGGTGTAGCTGTGGCCCAGCACGCGGCCCAACACGCCGTAGGGGCGGGTTGCGGCGGTATCGGTCATTTAGAGCACCTCCGTGTAGCTGCCAAAGTAGGTGAAGCTCTCGCACACGTCGTCGATCGAGTCGAGCAAGTCGTCGAGGGCCTTGCTGCCAAAGGGGCAGTCCAGGTCAAAGTAGAACATAAACTCAAAATCGCGCCCGGGGATGGGACGGCTCTCGAGCTTGATGAGGTTGATGTTGAGTGCGTAGAAACGCTCGAGTACGCGATAGAGCGCGCCCGGCTCGTTGGCCGTGGTGATCATGAGCGAGGTGCGGTTGGCGCCGGGGTAGACGCGCGGTTCGCGACTGATGACGACAAAGCGCGTGTAGTTGTTGTCCGAGTCCTGGATGTTGGGCTCCAGCACCTCCAGGCCATAGAGTGCCGCGCAGCTGCGCGATGCGATGGCGGCAATATCGGTGCGCTCGGAGCTGGCGACCATCTCGGCCGACATGGCGGTGTTGGGGTACTTGGTGGCGTGCAGGTCGTGGGACTCGATAAAGCTCGCACACTGGGCAATGGCTTGGCCGTGGCTGTAAACCTCGCGCACGTCGGCGAGCTTGGTGCCGGGCTTGACGAGCATGTTGTGGTCGATCTTGAGGCGAAGCGAGCGCACGATGTGGAAGTCGAACTGGGCGAGCAGGTCGTAGACGGCGTTGACCGAGCCGGCGGTGGAGTTCTCGATGGGCAGCACGCCAAACTCGCAGAAGCCGTCGCGCACAGCGCGCATAACGCCTTCGAAGGTCTCGAAAAACGCGATGTCGGGCACGTCGAAGAGTTTGCACGCGGCGATCTGGCTATAGGCACCTTCCACGCCCTGGCAGGCAACTGTGGCCGTTTGAGGGAAGGGCGTGTCAAAGGCTGCAGCCGTGGCGTGGGCCTTTTGCGAGACGGTGATGCCCTTGAGCTCGTTGATGTAGCGCTGCTGCTCGGCCTTGCTCATGCTCATAAGGAGGCGGAACAGGGTGATGGTCTGCGCCTCGTAGCGCTCGGGCGCGCGGCTGGCGAGGTTGTTGAGTTTTGAGCGCTCGCGGGCGGGGTCAAAGACGGCCTTGCCCATCTCGATCTTTGATTTGGCGACCTCGGTGGCAATGTCCATGCGCTCGATAAAACTGTTGAGGAGCGTGGTGTCGATGCCATCGATGGCCTGGCGAATATCGGCAAGGTCCATAGGGACCCCTTTCACATGTAGGGGGCTGCGGTGATTTTTCTGGGACGGGGATTAAAAAATCATTAGGTACGCAATGATTTTTTAATCCCCGTCCCAGAAAAATCACCGGGTGTGCGGGTTAGAGCTGGGCGGCGTCCTCGAGGAGAGCGTCCCAGATGGCGAGGGCGGCGGCTGCTTCGGCTACGGGGACGGCTCGGGGGACGATGCAGGGATCGTGGCGGCCGTGGACCGAGAGCTCGGCATTTTCCATAGCGTCCATGTCTACGGTCTGCTGCTCGCGGCCAATGGAGGGCGTCGGCTTTACGGCCATACGCCACATGACGGGCGCGCCGGTCGAAATACCGCCCAGGGCGCCGCCGGCGTTGTTGGATTCGACCTCGATCTTTCCGGTCTCGGCATCGATGCGATACGGATCGTTGTTCTCGCTGCCGCGCATGGCGGCCACGGCAAAGCCCATGCCAAATTCCACGCCCTTTACGGCGGGAATCCCGAACGCGATTTGAGCGATGCGGTTCTCGATGCCGTCAAACATGGGGTCGCCGATGCCCGCGGGAAGCCCGTAAATGCCGCACTCCACGATGCCGCCGATGCTGTCGAGTTCGTCGCGCGCGGCTAGGATCTCCTCGCGCATGCGGCCGGCTGCGGCGGCGTCAATGCACGGCAGATCGTTCGTAAGGATCGCCTTGCGGTCGGCCTCGCGATAGACCATATCGTCCATCGGCAGGTCGGAGATGCCGCCGATCTGCGCCACGTGAGCCATCACCCGAATACCGCGGGCCTCGAGTGCCTGCAGCGCAATGCCGCCGGCGATGCATAAGGGTGCCGTTAGGCGGCCGGAAAAATGCCCGCCACCAGCGACATCGTGCATGTTGTGATACTTTACGCGCGCAGGGAAGTCCGCATGTCCGGGACGGGGCTTGCGGCGCAGCTCGGAGTAATCCTTGGAGCGCGTGTTGGTGTTCTCGATAATCGCGGCGATGGGTGCGCCGGTGGTGTGTCCACCGACCACACCGGCGATGATATGCGCGGCGTCGGCCTCGCGGCGCTTGGTCGCGGTCTCGTCGCGACCGGGGGCGCGACGGTCCAAAAAGGCCTGCAGTTGCTCCTGGTCAATGGTAATACCGGCAGGAATGCCGTCGAGTGAGCAGCCGATAGCAGGGGAGTGCGACTGGCCGAAAATGCTCAGATGCAAAACGTTGCCAAAGGTCGAGGACATGCTATTCCTCCTCGAGCGTGACCTTGCCGCCTAGCAGGCGGTAGTGGTCGAAGAAATCGGGATAGGACTTATTGACGGCCTCGGCGCCGTGGATTACGACCTCGCCGGTGGCACGGCTTGCAGCGATGGCGGCCATCATGGCGATGCGGTGGTCGTTGTGCGAATCGACCTCGCCGCCAGTAAAGGCATCGACGCCCTTGATGATGAGGTCGTCACCGGCAATGCGTACCTGCGCGCCCAGCGCGGTGAGCTCACGGGTGGTGGTGGCCAGGCGGTCGGATTCCTTGATGCGCAGGCGGGCGCAATCGCGGATGAATGTGCGGCCTTGCGCCAACGATGCCACGGCAGAGATAACGGGCACCAGGTCGGGGATGTCGTGCGCGCTCATCTCAAAGCCGGCGAGCTTGTCGGACTGCACGGTGGCGGCGTTGGTGGAGCGCACGATGCGGGCGCCAAAGCGCGAGAGCGCGGCAAGCACGTTGCGATCACCCTGCGCGGAGCTGAGCGACACGCCCTCGACAGTGATGGGGGCGGAGCCGATGGCGCCGGCGCACAGCCAAAAGGCGGCGTTGGACCAGTCGCCCTCGACAGCTACGTTGCCAGGCGTGCGGTACGAGCCGTTGCTCACGCGGAAGTTCGTAATCTCGGGCTGGCCGTCCTTGGCGGGGATGCGCTCGACGTTGACCTCGACGCCGAAGGCCTTCATGGCCTGGATGGTTAGGTTGATATAGGGGCGGCTCTCGATAAGGCCGGTCACCTGCACGCAGGAGGGCTGGGCCAAAAGCGGGGCTGCCAGCAGCAGGCCGGAGATGTACTGCGAGCTCACGTTGCCCGGAAGGATAAAGGTGCCCGGGCGCATGCGGCCGCTTGTCTTGAGCGGAAAACCGCCCAGGCCCTGCAGGTCGCAGCCGGCGGCAATGATCTCGTCGGAGAGCGGAGAGAGGGGGCGTGCGTCAAGACGGCCCTGTCCCACAAAGGTTGCCTCTGCTCCCAGCGCGCAGGCGACGGGCAACATAAAGCGGAGCGTGGAGCCGCTCTCGCCGCAGTCGAGCGTGCCGCCGGCAAGTGCCTTGAGCAGGCCGAACTCAATACTCTTCATGGTTGGGTGGACCTGGAAGCCGTCATCGACGGTTTCGATGCGGGCGCCCAGCGCCGTGAGGCAGCGTACCGTTGCCTCAATATCGGCGCAGGTGGTGTTGCAAGTCACATGCGTCTCGCCGTTGGCGAGTGCGGCACAGATGATGAGACGATGCGCCATCGACTTGGACGCGATGGCGGGAACGGTGCCCTTGAGCGGGGAGGGGGTGATGCGGGCTAGCATACGGATGCGTCTCCCTTCTGGCCGAGGCCCTCGGCAATTAAATCATGGAAGGTGGAAAGCGGCGTGCGGTCGATGCTGCAGCGACCAATGCCGTACGGAATCACCAGGTCGATAGTGTCACCGGCGCGTTTTTTGTCGTGCAGCGCCTCGGCAAAGATGGCGTCGGCCGAGAGCTCGCAGCGGGTCTTGAGGCCGTGGCGCGCGCAGAGCTCCTCGATGCGATCGGGCAGCTCGGCGTCGCAAATGCCGTGCAGGGCCGCGGCACGCGTGATGATGCCCATGCCGATCGACACGCAGTTGCCGTGCCCCAGCTTAAAGTGCTCGCAGGCCTCGACGGCATGTCCGGCGCTGTGTCCAAAGTTGAGGAGCTTGCGCTGGTTGGTCTCGCGCTCGTCGGCAACGACCACGGCGCGCTTGATGTCGATATTGCGGGCGATGATGAGCGCTACGCGGGCCACATCGTGGTTGAGTAGCTCCAGCGTGAGCGGGGTCTTCTCCAGCTCGGCGAAAAGCTCCGGGTCGGCGATCACGGCGTGCTTGACGACCTCGCCGCAGCCGTCGGCGAACTGCTCGGGCGTGAGGGTGGCCAAGCACCCCACGTCGGCGATAACCACGCTCGGCTGCCAAAAGGCGCCGGCCAAGTTCTTGCCGGCAGCCAGGTCGATGGCGGTCTTGCCGCCCACCGACGAATCAACCATGGCGAGCAGGCTCGTCGGGATCTGCACAAACTTGCAGCCGCGCATATAGGTGGCGGCCACGAAGCCCGCCACGTCGCCCACGACGCCGCCGCCGAGTGCCACGATCACGTCGGAGCGCGAAAGCTCGTGCTCGGCCACAAACTCCAAAATGGCAACATAGGTTTCGGCGCGCTTATGGGCCTCGCCGGCCTCGAAGGTGCAGATACTCACCTCGTAGCCTGATGCCTCCAGACTCTGCTTAACGGGCATCTGGTAGAGCGGACCCACGTTGGTGTCCGTCACGATGACGGCCTTGGTGCCGCCGGCAGTGGCGCGCACGAGCGGTCCCGCCTGCTCCAGCAAAAACGTGCCAACATGCACCTGGTAGGGGCGTGCAGTGTCGATATCGATGGTAATCGCCATAAGCTTCGGTCCTTTCGACCTGGCGTGATAGGTGGTCTAGTGTGAGGCCTCGTCGTCGAGTGCGCGCTTAATGCGGTCGCCCTCGGCAAGGAGATTCTCCAGATAGCGCTGGTCGCGGTTCTTGAGCGCACGGCTGTAGGCGCCAAGCGACTCGATCAGATGGTCGATCTCGAAGCCGAGCGCGTCGGCGTCGTCGATCATGAGCTCGGACCACATCTGCGGGTTGAGGTGCGCCACGCGGGTGAGATCGCGATAGCTACCGGCCGAAAAGCCGTGGTGGACCTGGGCGGTGGGGCTCTTTACGTAGGCGTTGGACACCACGTGCGCAAGCTGGCTCGTGAAGGCGATGACGCGGTCGTGCTCGGCGGCGGTGGTCACGCTGAACTTGCCAAAGCCCAAGGGGCGCACCATCTCGCGCACCTGGCCTAAAAGCTCCAGCTTGAGCGCATCGTCCACCGCGGGCGGCACGAGCACGAGTGGCGCGCCCTGGAACAGGTCGGCGCGGGAGTGCGCATAGCCCGAGTACTGCGTGCCCGCCATGGGGTGCGCGCCCACAAAGTAAAAGCCGTGCTCGCGGGCAAGCTCAAAGGCGCGCTCGCACACGATGCCCTTGACGCCCACCGTGTCGATCACCACGGGGCCCATGATGGCCTCGGTATCGGTGGCGTCGGCGAGTGCCTGGGCATGCGCCTCGAGCCACTCGATGCAGGCCTCGGGATAGCAGGCAAGGACGATGATGTCGCATTCGCCGAGCGTCTCGTCGTTGAGCTCGCCGGCAACGGTGCCCATGCTGGCCGCCGTCATGACGTCGTCATCGGGGTCCCAGGCCAGCACGCGGACGCCCGCCTGCGCATAGCCGCGGGCAAAGCTGCCGCCGATGAGGCCAAGGCCGACGATGCCGGCGCACTTGGGGCCGCCCTGGTTAACGCGCGCGTTTCTCACCGTACCCATGGGCTACTCCATGGTCTCTTGGCAGACAACCTCGCGGATGGCTCGGATGCGGCGCATGGTGTCATCGAACTGATCGGGGGTGAGGGCCTGGGCGCCGTCGGACCAGGCGCGGCTCGGCTCGTCGTGGACCTCGATCTCCAGGCCGTTGGCACCGCAAGCGGTCGCGGCGAGCGCCATGGGCTCAACGTAGCGTGTGTAGCCGGTGGCGTGGCTGGGGTCGGCGACGACGGGCAGGTGCGACAGGTGGTGCAGCACCGGCACGGCGTTGAGGTCGAAGGTATTGCGGGTGCGGGTCTCGAAGGTGCGGATGCCGCGCTCGCACAGGATGACGTTGTCGTTGCCCTCGCTCATGATGTATTCGGCTGCCATAAGCAGCTCGTCGATCGTGCCGGACATACCGCGCTTAAGCAAGATCGGGGTCTTGGTCTTGCCGACCTCTTTGAGCAGGGGGAAGTTCTGGGCGTTGCGGGCGCCGATCTGCATGACGTCAATCTTCTTGTCCAGGAAGACCTGCACGTCGCGTGGGTCCATGATTTCGGTGACGGTCGGCATGTCGAGCTCGGCGGACGCCTCGCACAGCAGGTCGAGGCCGGCGGGGCCCATGCCCTGGTAGGCGTAGGGGGAGGTGCGGGGCTTGTAGGCACCGCCGCGCAGCATCGTGGCACCGGCGGCCTTCACGCGGCGGGCGATGCGGATGAGGTTCTCGCCCTCGACGGAGCAGGGGCCGGCGATGACCTGGAATTGATCGCCGCCGATCTTGACGCCGTGGCCGCAGTCGATGACGGAGTCCTCGGGGTGGAACTTGCGGTTGGCGCGCTTGAACGGCTCGGAGACGCGCTGCACGCGCTCGACGACATCCATGGACTCGAGCAGGAACGGGTCGATCTTGGTCGTATCGCCCACCAGGCCGATGATGGTCTCGTTCTCGCCGCGCGAGACATCGGTCTTCAGGCCTTTTTTCTCAATCCAGCTGACGATATGGCCGACGGCCTCGTCGCTGGCGCTCTGCTTTAAAATTGCAATCATGGTGTGCCTCTCACCTCGATGGATAACTTTTGCAAAA
>CABUJH010000061.1 GCA_902491895.1 uncultured Collinsella sp.
TTCACGTAGGTGAAGCCGTTGATGCGGGCGATGATCTGAGCGGCGTCCTTGCCCAGACCGTTGAGGATAACGCGCAGCGGCTTCTTGCGGGCCTTGTTGGCGTTCAGAGCCAGGCCGATAGCGCCCTCAGCGGCAGCGAAGGACTCGTGGCCGGCCAGGAAGGCGAAGCACTCGGTGTCGTCGGAGAGCAGCATAGCGCCCAGGTTGCCGTGGCCCAGACCGACCTTGCGGTCCTCAGCGACGGAGCCGGGAACGGTGAAGGCCTGGATGCCCTCGCCGATGATGGCAGCAGCCTCAGAAGCGGACTTGGCGCCACGCTTGACAGCGAGAGCGCAGCCGAGGGTGTATGCCCACTCAGCGTTCTGGAAGGCGATGGACTGGGTGTTGTTGACGATCTCACGCGGGTTGAAGCCCTTGTCGGTGCAGATCTGCAGAGCTTCCTCGAGGGAGGCGATGCCGTTGTCGGCGAGGCACTTGTTGATCTTGTCAGCGCGGCGCTCGTAACCTTCGAACGTAACAGTCATAGTTATTTCCCTCCCTTTCTACTCGTGAACCGGGAACACGCTGGCGACGGAGTGAGTCTCCTCGTCGGTGCGCGGGTCGATGTACTTGGCAGCGTTCTCCCACTGACCATAGTGGCCCATAGCGCCAGCGATGGCCTCCTCGGGGGTCTTGCCGGCCTTGACGGCGTCGGTGAACTTACCGAGGTTCAGGAACTCGAACGCGATGATCTCGTTCTTGTCGTTGAGAGCCATGCGGGTGACGTAGCCCTGGGCGAGCTCGAGGTAACGAGCGCCCTTGGCCTTGGTGCCGAACATGGTGCCGACCTGGGAGCGAAGGCCCTTGCCGAGGTCGTCGAGGGAGGCGCCCACGGGCAGGCCGCCCTCGGAGAACGCGGTCTGGCTGCGGCCGTAAACGATCTGCAGGAAAATCTCGCGCATAGCAACGTTGATGGCGTCGCAGACGAGGTCGGTGTTGAGGGCCTCGAGGATGGTCTTACCGGGAAGGATCTCGGAAGCCATGGCGGCAGAGTGGGTCATGCCCGAGCAGCCGATGGTCTCAACGAGGGCCTCCTCGATGATGCCGTCCTTGACGTTCAGCGTGAGCTTGCAGGCGCCCTGCTGAGGTGCGCACCAACCCACACCGTGCGTAAGACCGGAGATGTCGGAAATCTCCTTAGCCTGGACCCACTTGCCCTCCTCGGGGATGGGTGCGGGGCCGTGGTATGCACCCTTGGCAACGGGGCACATGTTTTCCACTTCCTGTGAGTACTGCATGCCTCTCCTCTCTATCGTGTTGGCGTCCCGTTTGGGGGTCGTGGCTGGCGATTGCCGGGCGACCCTTCGAAAGGGACATGACATGCAGCCCCTATAATACCGCGAAATGCACGGAATATTCGGCGAACGGCTCAGTTTTCGCATCGAGAAGTCCTGAAGTTTTAATTGAAACGGTTTAACTCTATGTTCTGTGGTCGTGAACTTCCGTAGAGGGGGTCCGTCTTGGGCAAGCTATTGGTCAGCTCTTGTAAGCATTGCGGGGGTTGACCTGTTGCAACGATGCCGTTCGCCGCCTGATTACTGCCTTTGGCCGCGCGAGTGTATTGTTTTGCGTGAATGTTTTGATGGCACGCTTCAATCGTGCTGTATTGGATGGCAAGCAGATCCCGGCGAAGGGAGCGCCATGCAACGCGTTTGGAGAACGGTTACCGGCTTTTACCATGTCTGTGCCCGCGGTACGGGCAAGCAGCTCATCTTTGAGGGCGATGAAGACCGGTGGGAGTTCTTGGAGCTGATGCGTGAGTGCTGCCGCAAGGCGGGCGTGACGGTTATCGCCTGGTGCCTTATGGGCAATCACGTGCGTCTGGTGCTTGCAGATTACGAGGACGCGATGAGCGCGGCGATGCACCGGCTGCTTTTGACGTACGCGCGGCGGTTCAATAAACGCACGGGGCGCACAGGGCATCTGTTCCAGAACCGTTTTGACCGGCGCTCGCTCGATACCGACTGGCAGGTGATGGAGGCTATTCGCTCCGTTCACGCCGATCCGCAGGAGGCGGGCATGAGCCTAATCGAGCGTTACCCCTGGAGCAGCTTTGCGGAGCATCTGCGCGCTTACGACAGTGATGCGGCAGATGCCGCGAGGGGATTTTCTGATCCTTCTTGCGTGCTTGAACTTTTTGGTTCTGCCGAGGGCTTTATTGCCTATTCGCTTTCGACGCCCGACGGTAGCGAGCCGGCGCTGTGCGATATGAAAGAGACAGAGTGGGAACGCCACGCCTTTGCCGACAAGATGGCGAAGAGCCTCGGGGTTCCGCTCCACGGGGTTAAAGCCGCGCCGTCGGCGCAGCGCAACATCGTCATTCTTGGATTGCACGATGCCGGTTTTACGGTGCGTCAGATTGAGCGATATACGGGGATTGGCAAAAGTACCGTTTCTCGTATCGTGCGTGCCTGTGCACGAACGGCGGTGCAGACTGGCCGAAACGTGGCGTAGGACTGCCTGTGCACCGCAGCTGGGGTCGCCCATATGCCACAACCATTGTTCTAAAAGCTTGGTACGGTAACTGCACTTCTTAATATGCATAGAACAATCGTCATCTTGCATAAAATAACAGCTCAGTCCGGGTTTGCCCGTGCCTACCCCCGTCTGCGCCGTGCAAAAAACGGAGTTTTCAGCATCGTGGTGCTGTCGGCACTGCCGCAATCTTGCAACATACAGGTTCCGAAGCTATTTATGCCTTCCGATGCGCCTCCGAAGCGCATGTATGTGATCCCTGAGACCGCGATGCTTGTTCTAAAACACAATATATATGCGCCTAAAGACGTTGATTAACGCTTTCGATGCGTATACACACAGCTTGGCGTGCTGAATACTCGCAAATATGCACGCCGCTCCCTATGGGACCCGTCTGCGGCAGGCGCGAAGCGAGTCGGAGCTTCGCAGAACGGGGCTTGGCGCATTGCTTGGCGGGCCCGGGGCCCTGCCGCAGGCCTTTGGTGCTGTGGAAAACGCCCGTGCTCGCGTCTGGCTGTGTGGCAAATGTCAGACGGGGCGCCGGACGCGCGGACTTTGTGCGTTCGCGCTCATTAGGTAAAAACAGAGCCGCCCGTATCGGGCGGCTCGGCAATCAAAAACCTTGGATTCGGGGCATAAACTACTGGTTTGTTTGCCCCTCGAGCATGCCGTCGAGGGTGCGCCAGGCGAGCTCGGCGCACTTGACGCGGGCGGGCATGTGCGAGATGTCCTGGAGCTGGGCGGCTTCGTCCAGGTCTTCCAGGTCCTCCTCGGAGAGCTGCTCGCCGCGGATCATGGCGAGGAAGAGCTCTGCCAGGCGGTGAGCTTCCTCGACGGTCTCGCCGGTGATGAGGTCGGCCATGATGTCGGCACTGGCCTGACTGATGGCGCAGCCGTGGCCGGTAAAGGAGGCCTCCTCGATCACGCCGTTCTCGACGCGCAGCTGCAGGGTGAGCTCGTCGCCGCAGCTGGGGTTGATGCCGTCGTGCTCGTGCGTGGGAGCATCCATCTCGTACTTATAGTCGGGGTGCGAGTTGTGCTCCATAAATGTGGTGGAGGTGTACAGATTACCCATTGAACGTGCTCCAAACGTGATGCAGGCCGGCGATGAACTTGTCGATGTCGGCCTTGTCGTTGTAGAAGGCCACGCTGGCGCGGCAGCAGGCAAGGTTCTCGACGCCCAGCCAGGTAAGCAGCGGCTGCGCGCAGTGGTGGCCGGCGCGGATGCAGACGCCGTCCATGTCCATGATGCTCGCGACGTCGTGCGGGTGGATGCCCTTGACGTTAAAGCTCACAACGCCGTGGTGGTTGTCCCAATAGATGGAGCCGATGATCTGGACAAAGTCGAGCTGCATGAGTTCGCCCATCAGGTAGTGGACGAGTGCCTGCTCGCGGGCCTGGATGTTCTCGTAACCCACGGTGTTGACCAGGTAGTCGAGTGCCGCACCCGTGGCGAAGATTCCGGCGGCGTCCTGCGTGCCGGCCTCGAACTTCTCGGGGACGGGCGCCCAGACGGCGTCCTGCTCGGTGACAGAGTCGATCATTTCGCCGCCGGTGAGCATGGGCGGCATGGCGTTGAGCAGGTCCATCTTGCCCCACAGCACGCCGATGCCCATAGGGCCCATGGCCTTGTGTGCGCTAAAGGCAAAGAAGTCGGCTCCCAGGTCGGCCACATCGACCGGCATGTGCGGCAGCGACTGCGCACCGTCGACGACCAGGTAGCCGCCGTACTTGTGCACGAGTTTGCCGAGGTTCTTGACCGGGTTCTCGACGCCCAGCACGTTGGAGACCTGGCCCACGGCCAGGATCTTGGTCTTGGGACCAACCTTGGCAAGAACTTCCTCGGTGGTGAGCTGGCCGGTCTTGGTGGGGTAGAGGTAGACGAGCTTGGCGCCGGTCTCGCGGCAGACCTGCTGCCACGGAATCAGGTTGGAGTGGTGCTCCATGATGGTAATGACGACCTCGTCACCGGGCTCGAGCACCGTTGGCGCAAAGCTCTTGGCGACCAGGTTGAGCGACTCGCTCGTGTTGCGGGTGAAGACGACCTCGTTGGCCCGGGGGGCGCCGATGAGGTTGGCAATCTGCTGGCGCACCTTCGCGATGGCCTCGGTGGCCTCGACGGACAGCGAGTACAGGCCGCGCAGGGGGTTGGCGTTCATGCGCTGGTAGAAGTCGCGCTCGGCGTCGAGCACGCAGGCAGGGCGCTGCGCGGTGGCGGCGCTATCGAGGAAGGCGATCTCGGGGTGCTGCTGGAACAGCGGGAACTGCGCCTTGTAGGGATTGGTCTCGATGTCTACGGTAGGCCAGCCGCGTGAGGCCTCGTCGCTGGCGTCGAGCTCCATAGGCTCCGGTGCGGTACAGGTGTCGCATTTAACGTGCTCGGTGTCGATCATGCGAGCTCCTCCTCGAAATTGTCGATCAGGTTGTTGCCCAAGCGGACGACGGCGGCGCGGGTGCGCTCGTCGGTCGCGGAAAGCGCAGCGTCCTCCAGCTTGGCACGGATGAACAGGTCCTCGGCGGCGTTTTGGTCAAGGCCGCGGCAGGCGAGATAGAACAGCTGCTCGTCGCGGACGTGGCCGATGGTGGCGCCGTGGTTGCCGGCGACGTCGTCCTCGTCGCAGAGGATGACGGGGACGGTCTTGTTGTCGACGCCCTTGTTGGCCAAGAGCACCGTCTCGCGTTCGGTGCCGACGGCACCCTTGCAGCCGTGCGCGAGGTCGATGGTGCCACGGTAGACCTTCTTGGACGTGCCGGTCAGCACGCCGTTGGCGTCGATCTCGCACTCGGTCTTGCGACCGCGGTGGCGCAGCTCGTAGTTAAAGTCGCGCACCTGCTCTCGGGCGCCCAGGTAGTCAGTATCGATGGTGACCTTGGCGGTATCGCCTAGCAGGTCGCCGGCAAGGCCGGTGGCGCTGGCGCCAGCGCCCAGGACGGTGTGCTGCACGTTGACGCGCGCGCCCTCGTCCAGGAACAGGCCGGTGTCGTCGAGTGCGATCCAGCTATCGTCGAGCGTCTGCGTGCAGGCCACGTTGACGGTGGCGTACTCGTGGGCGCACACGCGCAGCACGGATCCCACGACGCCCTCGCCGGCAACGGGGGAGTCCAGGGCAATAAGCAGATCGAGCGTCGACTGGGGACGGGCGACGACGTCGATGGCGGCGATGGCCGCGGCGGCATCGACACCGCTCACACGTACGGTAACCGTGGCGTGCTTGTATGCGGGCACATCGATGACGACGCGCTTGGTGGCGTGGTCGGCCAGGTAGGTGTAGGCAGCCTCGCCCATGCCAGTCTCGAAGGCCTCAGCGGGGGAGAGCTCCTCCTCCAGCTTAATGGCACCGGCCTGGTAGACGGAGGTGGCGGGCACGTCGAGCTCGGTCTCGGGCGTGATGCGGGCGCGGTCGGCGGCATCGCCGGGCGCGGAGGCGCGGCGCTCGGGGAAGCGCTCGGCCATGGCGTCCATGGCGGCGTCGAACGCGTCTGCCACGCCAGCAAACTGCTCGTCCAAGCCCTCAACCTCAATGGTCTCGGCGGGAGCGGGGGCAAGCTCGTCAGAGAGCTCGAGCTTGGTCTGGTTCATCTTGAGCCAACCCCAAGTGGCTGCCGGCATCGCGTTGACCTGCTCAAGGGTGGTAGCAGCGGTGTTGGTGGTCTGTTTCATTATCCGATCGCTCCTTCCATCTCGAGCTTGATCAGGTTGTTCATCTCGACGGCGTACTCCAGCGGCAGCTCCTTGGAGACCGGGTTGGCAAAGCCGTTGACGATCATGGTGCGGGCCTCTTCCTCCGAGATGCCGCGGCTCATCAGGTAGAACACCTTGTCGTCGCCGATACGTCCGATGGTGGCCTCGTGGCCGATATCGACGTTCTTGGCGCGGATGTCCATGGCCGGAATAGTGTCGGAGCGGCTCTGGTCGTCGAGCATCAGCGACTGGCAGCTCACGGTTGCCTTGGAGCCCTCGGCCTTGGGCGTCGCCACAATAGAGCTGCGGAACGTCTGGATGCCGCCGCTCTTAGAGATGCCCTTGGTCTCGACGGTTGCCGAGGTATCGGGTGCGTTGAGCACGACCTTGCAGCCGGTGTCGAGGTTTTGACCGGCGCCGGCAAAGGTGATGCCGGTAAAGCTGGAACGGGCGCGGCGGCCGTTGAGCACGCTCATGGGATAGAGGTAGCCCACGTGGCTGCCGAAGGAGCCACTGATCCACTCGATGTCGCCGTCCTCGTCCACGCGCGCACGCTTGGTGTTGAGGTTGTACATGTTCTTGGACCAGTTCTCGATGGTCGAGTAGCGCAGGTGTGCGCGTTTGCCCACAAAGAGCTCGACGGCGCCGGCGTGGAGGTTGGCTACGTTGTACTTGGGCGCGGAGCAACCCTCGATAAAGTGCAGGTCGGCGTCGTCCTCGACGATGATGAGCGTGTGCTCAAACTGGCCGGCGCCCTTGGCGTTAAGACGGAAGTAGCTCTGCAGCGGGAAGTCGAGCTTGGTGCCCTTGGGCACGTAGACAAACGAGCCGCCCGACCATACGGCGCCGTGCAGGGCCGCAAACTTGTGGTCGGTGGGCGGGATGAGCGTCATAAACTTCTCGTGGATGAGCGGTTCCCACTGCGGGTCGTGCAGGGCCTCCTCGATGCCGGAGTAGACGATGCCCATCTTGGACGCGGTGTCCTGCATGTTGTGGTAGACCAGCTCGGAGTCGTACTGCGCGCCGACGCCTGCCAGGTAGCTGCGCTCGGCCTCGGGGATGCCCAGGCGCTCAAAGGTGTTCTTGATGTCGTCGGGCACCGACTCCCAGTCGTGTTTTTGGTCGGTGTTGGGCTTGACGTAGGTGACGATGTTGTCCATGTCCAAGCCCTCGATGGAGGGGCCCCACGTCGGATCCGGGAAGCGGTTGAAAATCTCGAGGGACTTGAGGCGCAGGTCGAGCATCCACTGTGGCTCGTCCTTCTTGGCGCTGATCTCGCGCACGATGTCGGGCGTGATGCCGGCGTCGAGGCGCTCGAATCCCTCCTCGCCATAGGTGAAGTCGTAGAGGCTGCGGTCGATGTCCGCGACCTCGGTGCGGTTCTTGGTCATTGCGTCGCCCCTTTACGCCTGCTGCTCGGCAGCGGCGGCCTCGGCCTGGGCGCGCTGCTCGGCGGCCTCGCGCTCGAAGGTCTCAAAACCATTCTTGTCGATCCAGGGGATGAGCGAGGCATCGTCCTCGCGCACGATGTGGCCCTTGACCATAACGTGGACGCGGTCGACATCCAGGTGCTCCAAGATGCGCGTGTTGTGCGTGATGATGAGCATGGAGCCGTCGCAGCTCTTGCGGTACGCGTCCATGCCGTGGCTGACGGTGGACAGGGCGTCGACGTCCAGGCCTGAGTCGGTCTCGTCCAGGATGGCGAGTTTGGGCTGCAGCAGCAGAAGCTGGAGCATCTCGACCTTCTTCTTCTCGCCGCCCGAGAAGCCTACGCCCAACTCGCGGTTGAGGTAGGCGGTATCCATGTTGAGCTCGGCCGCGAGCTCCTTGACGCGACGGCGGAATTCCTTGCCCTTCATCTCCAGGCCGGGACGGCCGGCGATGCTGGCACGCAAAAAGCTCGACAGCGGCACGCCTGGGATCTCGACCGGGGCCTGGAAGCTCAGGAACAGGCCGGCGCGCGAACGCTTGTCGGTGGTGAGCTCGGTGATGTCCTGGCCGTCAAAGACGATACGGCCGTCGTTGACCGTGTAGACGGGGTCGCCCATGACCAGGTGGCCGAGGGTGGACTTGCCGGCGCCGTTGGGTCCCATCAGCACATGGGTCTCGCCGGCGGCGACGTTGAGGTTGACGTTGTGGAGGATGGTCTTCTCGTCCACGGAGGCGGTAAGACCTTCGATGGAAAGCAGCGGATTTGCGCTCATGCTGTCCCTCTCTGTATATGGTGTACTCATAGGTGTACTAAACCCTAGGAATCTTCTCGGAATAAAGTTACTATGGGTTCGGCGTTAGTCAAGGGAAAACCCGACTAATCCACTCGACTTTTCAAATTCTGGGACAAAATAACCTGTTGTGTTTGTCCCATTTACTTAAGATTTGGGACAAACAAACCTGGTTATGTTGTCCCAGATGCGATGGGAGGGTAGGTATGCTCATTTCTTCCAAGGGCCGCTATGCCCTCCGGCTGATGATCTATATCGCGGCGCTGGGCGACGCCGAGGGCAAGATTGCCCTGCGCGAGGTTGCCGACCGCGAGCATATCTCACAAAAGTATCTGGAGCAGCTGGTTCGTCCGCTTATGAAGGCGGGCCTGCTTAAGAGCGTGCGCGGCAAGGGCGGCGGCTACATGATGGCCAAGGACCCGGCCGAGGTGCGTGCCGGCGACATCCTGCGCGCCGTCGAGGGCAGCACGGCTCCAGTGGCGTGCGATGGCATCGACAACAGCTGCACTCGCAGCGATCTTTGCTCGACCGTCAAGTTCTGGCGCGGCCTGGACGACGTGATCGAAAAGTACGTCGACGGCGTGACGTTGGCCGACCTGGCCGCCGTCCCCGAAATCAACTTTGACATTAAGCTGTAGGGCTGCAAATGGCATCTCTCGACAAGGTGTATAAGCAAATTGAAGTTTTTGCTCGGGAGTGTGACGCCGAGAAGGTTGTGCTGTTTGGCTCCCGCGCTCGAGGTGACAACTTGCCTAAGAGCGATATTGACATCGCAGTAGCAGGTTGCCGGGATTTCGGCCGGTTGTCATATTTGATCGAGGAGCGTCTTGATACTCTTTTAGATGTAGATGTCGTCAATCTCGATGAGCCCTTATCGCAGCAATTGCTCGATGAAATTGCCAGGGATGGTGTGATTCTGTATGAAAAAATATGAGAACTTTGCCAGCGCCTTGGCGAATCTTGAGGATGCGCCCAATCAGGATCTCAACAATGATTTTGTTCAGAGTGGATTGATTAATAAGTTCAATCTTCAATTTGAACTGAGCTGGAAGCTCCTTAAGCGTCTGCTCGAGTATGAAGGCGCCACGCTTGCCGCGTCGGGGTCTCCTCGTGCCATCTTGAAGGAGTCGTACCGATTCTACGACTTTATTGATGAGGCGGCCTGGCTAGATATGCTCAGAGACCGCAATACGAACGTCCATATCTACGACAACAAGCTCGCTCAAGACTTGATTCAGCGCATCTTGAACGTCTATATCCCCGCTTTCTGTCAGTTGAGGGACGGGCTGATGGAGCGATACGGCGAGCTTCTGATGGCGCCCGACGACCAGTTTGTTTAATTCCTTAAGATTTCGCGGAGGGTTGTTGCCGTTTACCGAGGGGTTGTTGTGCAACAACGGGCGAGCTGCAATACTTATTTCTATCTTTGCAAACTGCACTTTAACTATACCAATGCAGGGAGGATCTTATGCAGCCCAAGCATTCCGCGATTGTCGCGGGCCTGACGCTGGCGCTTTCGTTTGGCGCCATTTCCGCGCCGGCACCCGCTGCTGCCGAGGAGCCCACGCCGGGCGTTGCCTCGGATGCCACCGATATCGATAAGGGTCTCTACACCCAGCAGTCTTTCTCGGGCGTACTGAGGTCGGTCCAGGGCGTTTCGTTTGTCAACGTGACTCCCGAGATGAAGTACTTTACCAAGTACGAGAGCCATGGCAACTACAACCAGGGCTTTTCGTACGGTGACGGCTATAACGCGCTGGGTTATTACCAGTTCGACCGTCGTTGGTCGCTCATTCCGTTTATGAAGCAGGCCTACAACTACAACCCCGAAAAATACAGCATGCTCAAGGATGCGATTGATCGCGGCAGCGAGATTTCCAACACGAGTAATGTCATGTACGAGAACGGCCAGCTCACCGAGCTGGGCCATATCGCGCAGGATGCCTTCCAAGGTGCGTACAACACCGATCC
>CABUJH010000062.1 GCA_902491895.1 uncultured Collinsella sp.
ACGAGCTCCTGTGCGAATTGAAGGGAGCGCTCCCGCAAACTGCCTATTGACAACTTATAGGAGCGTCGGTTTTAGTTCAACAAGTTTCGGAGTGGTCGCGGTTGAGCGATTCATCGTAGTAAACCGCCATAGTTTTGGCGGAGGCAGTCAGATTTGTGGGTGTTAAACCAAAGAGTGTCCCTTTTGACTAGTCGTTTAAGAACGTCCCCAATGACTAAGTTGCAGGTGGCGGCGGTTGTGTTACACTAACGCTGCGTAGTTGACGCAATCATCTCGATACAGATCAATGATGTCCGTCGTTTTGAACGGAACTAGACTGTTTAGCCGCCCTGAAGGTTTATGCAGGGAGCATGCGATCACAGGGCTTGAAAAGAAAGTTGAGCAAACACTGTGTCTGATCAACAGCAAGAAAACGAAATAACGACGACGCAAGCCGCTCCCGCTGCACCGGTTGCGTCGGACCAGGTCGCGGCGCCCGCGCAAGCCTCGGCTCCTGAGACGCCTAAGGCTGCTTCGACGCCTATGCCTGTAGCGGCTGAGAAGGCCGTGCCTGCAACTGGTGAGGAGGCTGCTCCGGCAAAGCCCAGGCGCACGCGCCGCACGGCCAAGCCTGCCGCTGACGGCGAGGAGGTCACCAAGCCCAAGCGCCGTACCACGCGCACGACGCGCGCCAAGCGCACCGTTGCAGCTGACTCCTCGGCGCCGATTTCCGATGAGGTCGCGCAGGCACGTGCGTTGGCGCAGATTAGCGAGGCTCAGGTGGTGCGCGCCCGCCGTCGTGCTGCCGAGCGCGAGGCCGCGGCTCTGACCGAGCTTGCAGCTCCGTCTGTGCCCGAGACCCCTGCCGCCACCGAGACCCCTGTCGCCGACCAGCCGACCGAGAAGCCGGTACCGCGCACGCGCCGTCGCACGGCTGCTAAGGCCGATCAGGTAACTCCCGAGCTCACTGAGGCTTCGGTCCGTTCCGCGGCAGGGGAGGGCACATCGCCTGTTGAGCCCGCTGCGCCTGTCGAGAGCAGCGAAGTTCCCGTTGTCGATCCGGCTTTGCGCCCGCACCGTCGCGGTCGCAAGCCCAAGGCCTTCGTCGAGGCCGAGAAGGCCGCGGCCGCGGCCGTCGCCGCTCGGGATGCTGCGGCGACTGCCGAGTCTGCAACCGCTGCCGATGCACCCGTCCAGGATGCTACGACTTCCGAGGCCGTTTCTGCCGATGCCGAGCCCGCCGACGTCCGTCCCGGTCGCAGCCGTCGTACTGCTGCTAAGCGCACGTCCAAGGCCAAGGCTGCCAAGAAGGGTGCGTCCGAGGATTCCGCCGAGACGACCGCCGATGCATCGATTGGTGCCGCCGAGCCCCAGGACGTCGAACAGCCTGCGTCCGAGAAGCCCAAACGCGGTCGTAAGAAGTCCGCTAAGGCCAAGGCGTCCGAGCAGCAGGCTGATGTCGAAGCGCAGGTCGATTCCGGCGCCGAGGCCAATGACGCCGCTGCGGCCAATGCCGACGCCGCCGCAACCGATGGCGCCGCGCCCGCCGAGGCCGAAGACGGCGCTCGCCCCAACCGTCGCCAGCACAAGCGCAATGACGACCGCAGCGACCGCAAGGACGAGCGCAACAACGATCGCCGCAACCGTCAGCGCGATCGCAAACAGCGCAACAAGGAGCGTAACGCCGCCCCCACCGAGCCCACGCTTTCGCGTGAGGAGCTCGCTGCCATGAAGGTCGCCGAACTGCGCGAGAAGGCCAAGGAGTTCGAGATCGAGACGACCGGCAAGAAGAAAGCCGAGCTCGTCGAAGAGATCTACGTCACCGCTGCGAAGGCCGAGGGCTTCCGCGATATCAAGGGCATTCTGCAGATTCGCCCGGACAGCTCCGGCATCATCCACGCCCATGGCTACATGAAGTCCAACGACGACGCCTTCGTGCCCGCCTACCTCATCCGCTCCGCGCGCCTGCGCACGGGCGACGTCATCGAGGGCTCGCTGCGTCCTTCGCGCGGCGGCGACAAGCGCGCCGGCCTCGCCAAAATCACGACCGTCAACGGTCTGGACCCCGAGCAGATTCGCAACCGTCCCAAGTTCGGCGACCTCACCCCGGTCTATCCCAATGAGCCGCTGCGCATGGAGCACGGCAAGGACTCCATTACCGGTCGCGCCATCGACATCGTGTCGCCGATCGGCAAGGGTCAGCGTGGCCTGATCGTGTCCCCGCCCAAGGCCGGCAAGACCACGATCCTCAAGAAGATCTGCCAGTCTATCTCGATTAACAACCCCGAGGTGCACCTCATCTGCCTGCTCGTCGACGAGCGCCCCGAAGAGGTCACCGATATGCAGCGTTCCATCAAGGGCGAGGTTGTGGCGTCGACCTTCGATATGCCCGCCGACAACCACACTCGCGTGGCAGAGCTTGTCATCGAGCGCGCCAAGCGCATTGTGGAGCTGGGCGGCGATGTTGTGGTGGTGCTCGACTCCATCACGCGTCTTGCCCGCGCCTACAACTTGGCGGCGCCCGCCTCAGGCCGCATCCTTTCGGGCGGCGTCGATTCGGCGGCACTGTATCCTCCCAAGCGCTTCCTGGGTGCAGCCCGTAATATCGAGAACGGTGGCTCGCTCACCATCCTGGCCTCTGCTCTCATCGACACCGGTTCCAAGATGGACGAGGTCATCTTTGAGGAGTTCAAGGGCACCGGCAACATGGAGCTTAAGCTCGACCGCGACCTGGCCGACCGTCGCATCTTCCCGGCTATCGACCCCGTTGCCTCCGGTACGCGTAATGAGGACCTGTTGGTCGACGAGCAGATGCGTCCGTTTGTCTTTGGTCTGCGACGCATTCTTGCCGGTATGAACAACACCGAGCGCGCAGCCGCATCGTTTATCAAGGGTCTTAAGGGCACCAACACCAACCAGGAGTTCCTGGTGCGTTCGGCCAAAAAGCACAGCGACTACGAGCAGACGTTCTAGGTTGTCATCCACACGCAGCGATAGCCATCAATGCAATAGAGGGTCGGGGCTTTGAGCCTTGGCCCTTTTCCATATCGCCGCTCCGCGCTTATTTTTAACCATAAGACCGACGAGCAGCAGGTTTCCCGTTTCAATCCGACATCGTCGCTTGCAATCGACGGGGCGGTTTCGCATAATAGCTTTTAAGCTTCGCGACGGAAAACGCAGATGAAACGAACCATATACCGTTGCTTTGGGGCATAGCCCCGCTTCATCTTCTCTCGCGCAGCCAACTGAATGATGCGATTTGGGTGCTGGAAGATGGGGAGAGCTCATGGCTTCTTCTGATGCAACACAACGAGCAGTCCTTGCCGGACTTTCGTGCGGGATCGGCCTTGCCGCTCCCGTGGTTATGTATGCCGCGACGCTGCCGTTTTCGTCGGTGAACGAGACGGTCGTGGCGGGTGCGGTTCCCTTCGCCGTGGGCGCGGTGGCGGGCGTGGGTATCTATGCCGCCTCGCTGGGTATCTCCGAGTACCGTGCGCAGCGTGAAGAGCGTCTGTTCCAGCCCGACGCCATGGGCGGTGCCGCCAATCTCAATCAGCATCAAAGCGAATTCAAGACCGCCTCGATTCCAGCTCAGCAGCAGGATGCTACTCCTTACGCTGTGGCTTCCGCTTCTCAGGCTCAGTCGGAGCAGTCTACCTCGGCATTCCTTTCCGGCCTGACTGGTGCGTTCCAGCGCCGTCATGCCGATGATGGTGTCCCTACCATCGCTCGAGCCGCAGATGCTATGGACGAGGACGAGGCTTGGTCCATGATCGACAGTATGCTCGACGACGATTCGCCGGTGAGCTGCGACCCTGCACACTCGCGCGACGTCTATCAAGTCGCCATCGACGAGCTCACCAACGGCGGGCAGACCGGCTCCTTCAATCGCGACGACATCGCCGCCGCGGCACGCGCCGTGTCTGGCTCCCAGGCCGCCCCTGCGGGCAGCACGGCGGCTTTCGTGGCGCTCGTCGCCAACGCGGCAGCCAATAACGCCTACAGCGCTACCTCGGCGGACGCGAACGCTTTTGCCGACAATTCGTACGTTGATGAAGCCATGGCCGCGGACGAGGAGGCCGTTGCCGCCCGCCGTGCCGCCGAAAGCTCGCTTTGGGGCGCTCCTGCCCAGCAGCAGGCGGCTGAGGCTGCGCCGTACAATGCAAACCTCGCCAGCATGCCTATCATCTCCGGTGCCGCGGACATCGATCTCGATGACCTCGATGAGCCTGCAGCCATCACCGCATCGATTGATGCCCAAGATCGCATCGACACCGGCGACCTTCCGGACGCCTCGCTCGAGGTTGATGTCCCCATGGCCGATTACTCGGGCCACGAGGACATGTGGGCCGCCGCCACCGCGATTCTGGATGAGATTGACGAGCCCGCTCCTGTTGTAGCGCCCGCTCCCGTCGCTGCCCCTCAGCCTGCTGCCCCCGCCTATATCGGCCGTCACAGCGCTGTGTTCCCCGAGGATACCGCCCGCATCTCGCGCGAGAGCATCGAGCGGGCCGAGGCTATTGCCGTCGGCATTATGGAAAATCGTCGTCACGAGCGCGTCAATCAGATCCTCGAGGAAGAGATCGAGCGCCTACAGTCCTCTACCGCCAAGCGTACGGGTCGTGCCTATCTGAGCGTTATCGAGGGCGGTACCGCCAGCTTCGCGCCGCTCCGCGCGGAGGCATAACTTCTGCATGGTTAAGATCAATCGAAAATGGGCGGTCGTGACCTGCCTGATGGCGCTCTTGATCTGGGGCAATTCGCTGGTTCCCGGCTCGGGGTCGGGCTCGCTGAGCCTAACGGTCATGGAAGCTATCCGCGGTTTCCTGCACGGCGTGGGACTTCCATATGAATGGGTGACCAACTTTGTTGTTCGCAAGTGTGCGCATTTTACCGAGTATATGGTGCTCGGCATTCTGGCAACGCACGCCTTTGATTTTGAGGGCCGGCGCACCTTTGACGTGCTGCTGCCCACGGCGGTGTTCCTGCTGCTGATTCCCTCGATCGACGAGACGATTCAGCTCTTTGTGCCGGGACGCGCCGGCATGATCACCGATGTGATGATCGACTGCTGTGGAGCGGCAACGGGCGTTGTGCTCCGATATTCTTACGGTCGCTGATGTACGCCAAAAAAGCCGCCTAGGACGTATTGTTTGGTCCTAGGCGGCCTTTTTTATTTGAGGGCTTATATGAGGCGTGGTGGCGTCGTTCCGTAGGTCGGATTTACCGGGCGCGCCACGCCCTGTGGGTGCGTCTGCTACTGAAGCGCCTGTGCGCCCAGGGCCAGGCAACCCATGATGCCCTGCTTGCCCTCGAGGCTGTTGTTGACGATGTAGTTATCGATGTCGTTGACCTCGGGCGTGACGATATAGCCGTTGAGCATTTCGGCGCACTTCTTGCGCGCGAGCGGCACGATGGGGGTGTGGTCGGCCACGCCGCCGCCGATGATGATCTTTTGCGGCGCGTAGCACAGCGTGTAGGTCATGAGTGCCTGTGCCAGATAGCCCGCGAGCAGATCCATGGCCTCCGGGTCATCGGCCATGTCTCCGGCGCTCTTGCCATCCCAGCGCTTTTTGACGCCGGGACCGGCGATGAGGCCCTCCAGGCAGTTGTCATGGAAGGGGCAGGCACTGTGCTCGCCGATGGTGTCACGCGGGTCGCGTGTGACCAGGATGTGACCGGCCTCGGGGTGCATCATGCCGTGGACGAGCTGACCGCCCGAGAGCACGCCGGCGCCCACGCCGGTGCCGATGGTCAGGTAGACAACGTCAGTGAGGCCCTGGGCGCAACCAAAGGTGACCTCGCCGAGGCAGGCGACGTTGACGTCGGTGTCGTAGCCGCAGGGGACGTTGAGCTCGTTTTGGATGGTGCCCAGCAGGTCAAAGTAGCGCCATGCGGTCTTGGGCGTCTCCAGGATCTTGCCGTATTGGGGCGAGGCGGGGTTGACCGCGGTGGGGCCAAAGGCGCCGATGCCCAGGGCGGAGATGCCCTTGTCTGCAAACCATGCGTTGACGGCCTCGACGGTCTCCTGCGGGGTCGTGGTCGCGATCTGCTCGCGCTTTAGGACCGTACCGTCCGCATAGCCCGTGGCGCAGACCATCTTGGTGCCACCGGCCTCGAGCGCTCCGATAAGCTGCTGCTCTGCCATAGTATTCCTCTCTCTGGGACGAGTTGCTCCGTGACTAAAGTATAGAGCTCTAAACCATTTAAGAAAGCGCTATAGAAAGAAGCCTCGCAACGCGGCGGGCGGTGCGAGGCTTCTTTGGTTGCTTTAGTTGCGGGCCGTCCTTACCCGCGCGGCTTGATTTTATCACGTAGCGACTTGAGGTTCTCCAGCGCCGCGTTAAGCGTCTCGTCTCGCTTGGCAAAGTGGAAACGAATCAGATGGTTGACGGGCTCGCGGAAGAAGCTCGAGCCGGGCACGGCGCCCACGCCCACCTTTGAGGCCAGGTCCTCGCAGAACTCGAGGTCGCTGTCGTAGCCAAACTCTGAGATATCCATCATCACGTAGTAGGCGCCCTGCGGCACGTTATGCTCAAGACCGATGCTGTCGAGTCCCTGGCAGAACAGGTCGCGTTTGGCGGTATAGAGGTCGAGGACCTCATCGTAATAGCTGTCGTCGAATTTGAGGGCGGTGACGACGGCTTCCTGCAGGGGAGCGGCGGCGCCCACGGTGAGGAAGTCGTGGACCTTCTTGATGCGCTCGGTGATTTCGGCAGGGGCGATAGTGTAGCCCAGACGCCAGCCGGTGATGGAGTACGTCTTAGACAGCGAGCTGCAGCTGATGGTGCGCTCAAACATGCCGGGCAGCGTGGCCATATAGACGTGCTCGTGGGGCGCGTAGACGATGTGCTCGTATACCTCGTCGGTGATGCAGTAGGTGTCGTACTTTTTGCAGAGGTCGGCGATAAAGGTGAGCTCATCGCGTGTAAAGACCTTGCCGCAGGGGTTGGAAGGGTTGCACAGGACGATGGCCTTGGGGTCGTTGTCGCGGAAGGCCGCCTCGAGTGTCTCGCGGTCAAAGTCGAATGTGGGCGGGTTGAGCGGCACGTAGATGGGCTCGGCCCCCGAAAGGATCGTGTCGGCGCCGTAGTTCTCGTAGAACGGCGAGAAGATGACGACCTTGTCGCCGGGGTTTGTGACCGTCATCATGGCGGCCATCATTGCCTCGGTGGAGCCGCAGGTGATCACGATGTTCTCATTGGGGTTGATCGGCATGCCCATAAAGTGCTCCTGCTTGGCGGCAAGCGCCTCGCGCATGGCCTGGGAGCCCCAAGTGATGGAGTACTGATGGTAGAGCGGCTTGGGGTCGCTGGCGATGGTGCTCAGGCTATTGAGCAGCTGCGCCGGGGGATCAAAGTCGGGGAAGCCCTGCGAGAGGTTGACGGCGTCGTACTTATTGGAGATGCGCGTCATGCGGCGGATGACCGAATCGGTAAACGTTGCCGTGCGATTGGAGAGTTCTTTCATGGTTGTCCTTTCGAACATCGGGGTGGGGCAAGTTTACTCCTATGAAACCGGTGGGAAATGCTCGAAATGGATCCGAAAAACTCTTTTCAAAATTCTTGAAAATTGGGGCTTGCATCGCGTGGCGTTCCTTGCAATAATAGTCGAGCGCGAAGCGCACAGGACACGGTGGGTGTAGCTCAGTTGGCTAGAGCGACGGGTTGTGGTCCCGTAGGTCGAGGGTTCGAGTCCCTTTACCCACCCCAGTTCTTGCTTCGTGTTGATATCGGGTCGTTAGCTCAGTTGGTAGAGCAGGGGACTCTTAATCCCAAGGTCCAGGGTTCGACTCCCTGACGGCCCACCACACGATATCTCCTCTAAAGTCCGCCACAACGGACTTTAGCTTTGGGTCGTTAGCTCAGTTGGTAGAGCAGGGGACTCTTAATCCCAAGGTCCAGGGTTCGACCCCCTGACGGCCCACCCAAAGCATGTTAAAGCGACTGGCTTCGGCTGGTCGCTTTTTTGTTGACCTCGCATGGGGTCGAACCCGAAAGGGCGCGGAGCCGCGAAGTCTGCACCGTGATTCCCTTAGGGAAAACACGGCAAAAGCCCCGTAAGCGTGTTCTCCTTAAGGGAATCATGCTTACGGGGCTCGATGCATGTTGAGAAATTGTGATCAAACTCAAAGTGAGAATCGACTTAGTCCGCTCGATAGTGCGATCCGAGGCTTTCGGTTCGCTTGCGCATGGCTTTGACCATTTCCTGTGCTAGTTGAATCTGCGATTGCAGGCGGGCGAGGGCTGCGATTTCGCTGTCCTGAGCTATCTGTGTGCTCAAGGTCGTTGCCTCCGTCTTCAAGCCCTCAAGCTCGTGTAGTGCCTTGGATAGGCCCCCTTCGGTGCGGTTGATCATGCAATAGGTGCTCATCGTGTGCTTAAGGCTGCGTGTCAAGCGTTCGGCGACTGTTGTGGCAATGCCGTACTGGGGGAGGGCGATATCCGCCTTCGGGGCCTCCTCAGGTGTATTCTGTGCTGCCTGGGCTGCCGATGCGCCCGCGATGCGCCCAAACACTATGCCGTTGGCGCTTGACAAGCCACCAATGCGGTCGGCGCCGTGCATGCCGCCTGTCGCCTCGCCGCAAGCGTAGAGGCCCTCAACGCCCGTATACGCGCTCTTGTCGATTTTGATACCGCCGTTGGCGGCGTGGGCATACATCGCCACGCGCATCTCCTCGGTCGGCGCGATGCCGTACTCGTCTTGCAGCCAGGTGGCAAAGGTCTGTACAAACTCGGGGACGTCCTCGCGGGGGAAATCGTAGTGGAGCGCCAGACCTTCGGTACCCGCTTGATCGATGGCAAGATCGATGGCGCGGGAGGCCAAGCGTGACGTGAAGGGGCCATATCCGGAGCGCTGTTCAAGCAGATCGTCCAGCTTGTCGTCGGCGATATCGACCGGCTGGTCGAACTTGACGTAGCGCCAGGTCTTCTCGTTAAAGACAAGGTTGCGTTTGGGCTCGATGAAGCCCGGCATCATCTGCATGAACTCTATATTAGTGAGCGTTGCGCCGTGTGCCAGCGCGATGGCCTGCGAGGAGCTGAGCACGTCGGCTGAAGTGAGGCTTCGCTCGAACAGGCCACCCGTGCCGCCCGCAGCGATGATGGTGGCCTTGGCTGCCATAGGTACGAGATGCTTGTTTGTGCGGTCGTAGAGCGTGGCGCCGACAATCTTTCCGGGCGTGTCCTCAATAAGGTCGATAAGCTCGTGGCGGGGAAGCAGGCGAATGCCGAGAGACTCGATCTGGGCCGCACACGCGTCCTCAAGGGGCTTGCGAGTGAGGCCGCGCCATTTGCGTGTCTTATGGTCAAAGCAGGGGATAAATTGCTTTTGCTGGGCGCTCTCGGCACTTTGCGGACGTTGGAGTTCAACACCCAGCTCCCGTTCGAGCCATGTAATTGCCCGGGGAATGCCGTGGACGAACGTCTGGACGAGCTCGGGGTCGGCAACGACGCCGCCGACGGTCTGGATGGTATCGATGAGGTCCTGTTCGTCGTCTTCGTCGACGGGGCCAATAAGGCCGAGCCCCCAGGTTCCCAGGAAAAAGCTCGATCCGCTCATGGTCTTGCCGGCGCTTGCCACAGCGACGGTTGCACCCGTGCGTGCCGCTTCTATGGCGGCACAAAGGCCCGCAATGCCAGATCCAATTACCAGTACATCAGTCGATTCCATCGGATTCCTTTCTCGTCCGGCGCATTGTCGCACGGGTGATCGGCAAAGGTGTCGCAAAGATTGGATAAATCGGTAAAGGGCGAATATGGCAGGTGGACGTTAGGGGTATTTTGGCAATCCGTCTCACTCCACCTCGGAGCTCATCTCAACTGATATATCGAATCGTTTTGGATTTTCATGGCAGAGTAGTTAATTTGGGACGGGGTTCTTTTAGCTACCCTGTGCCTCGGGTCGATTCGCTCGCCACGAAATGGGCCTATCTACTACGTTTGGGCGGTCACCCCCAACCATACCGAGAATCACAAAATCAAACCCGCAGGTAGACGGATTATTGATTTTCCCAAAACCTGGCTATGGTCGAGCCATGCGGGCCAAACGTAGTAGATGAGCCGTTTTCGTGGCGCGACCCAAACCGATTGACAGCTTTGGGACAAAAAAGAGCCGCTACCCGGGTGGATAGCGGCTCCAAAGCTCAACTATATGAGCATCGCGCAAGCGCGATTAGGCCTTGAGGGCCTCCTCGACGGCGACAGCGCAGGCGACGGTGGCACCGACCATGGGGTTGTTACCCATGCCGATGAGACCCATCATGTCGACGTGCGCAGGCACGGAGGAGGAACCGGCGAACTGGGCGTCGGAGTGCATACGGCCCATGGTGTCGGTCATGCCGTAGGAAG
>CABUJH010000063.1 GCA_902491895.1 uncultured Collinsella sp.
ACTCGATCGTGGCAACCTTGGCGGGCACGCCGTCCTTGTTGCGCTTGAAGTCGATCACGCGGTAACGACGCTTCACGCCGCCGCCCTGATGGCGGGTGGTGATGCGGCCGTTGTTGTTACGACCGGCCTTCTTGGGCAGGGGCTCGAGAAGAGACTTCTCGGGCTTGGTGCAGGTGATCTCGGAGAAGTCGGAGATCGTCTGCCAACGCCTACCAGCGGAGGTCGGCTTAAGGTGCTTTACAGCCATTACAATCCCTTTCAATAGGAATCCGTTAGCCATCGCAGACAGGGATTCGAGGTTCTGCCTCGGGTGCGATGACACCGGACGTATACACGGTTCCGGGCGTGTCCATTTTATACGCCCAAAACCTTGAGCTCCCGCCTCCCCTATTTGGGAGGCATGAGCTCACTCAACAGCAGCGAGTCTTAGGCCTGGTTGCCAAAGACCTCGATGGTGTCGCCCTCGGCCAGCGTGACGATGGCCTTCTTCCAAGAACGGGTCTTGCCGGCGACATAGCGCACGCGCTTGGTCTTGGGCTTGACCGTCAGGGTGTTCACGCGAACGACCTTGACGCCGAAGATCTCCTCGACAGCGTCCTTGATCTGATACTTGTTAGCATCCTTGGCGACCTCGAACGTGTACTTGTTCAGCTCCATGCCGGAGAAGGAACGCTCGGACACGATCGGACGGATGATGATCTCGTGGGCGGTCATTTATGCAAGCACCTCCCCGAAGTGAGCGGCGATGTCGGCGGGCATCAGCACAGCGTTGTTGTTGACGAGATCGTAGGTGTTGGCCTCGTCGGCGGTGATGATGAACGTCTTGGGAATGTTGCGGAACGACAGGTAGGCGTTGACGTCCTCATCGCGAACGATGATGGTCAGACGCTTGCCCTCAAGGCCGAGAGCCTTGAGCATGGCAACGGCAGCCTTGGTGGAAGGCTTCTCGAAGCCGTAGTCGTCGACGAGCACGAGCTCGCCATCGGCCAGCTTGGCGGACAGCGCGGAGCGCATAGCCAGCTTGACCTCCTTGTTGTTCATACGCTTAGCGTAGGAACGGGGCTTGGGGGCGAAGACAACGCCACCGTGACGCCACTGGGCAGCACGGATGGAACCCTGGCGGGCACGGCCGGTGCCCTTCTGACGCCAAGGCTTCTTGCCGCCACCGGAAACCTCAGAGCGGCCCTTAGCGGACTGGGTGCCCTGACGCCAAGAGGCCATCTGGCACTTGACGATGTGGTGCATAACGTGGATGTTCGGCTCGATGCCGTACACCTCAGCGGCGAGCTCGGCCTCGGCGACCTTCTTGCCCTCGCTGTTCTTTACTTCAAACTTTGCCATTTAAGTGTTCTCCTTGGTATGACGCTGGGCTAAATGGGCTGGGCCCTTAGGCCATACGGATGGCGACGAGACCATTCTTGGCACCCGGGACAGCGCCCTTGACCAAGATGAGGTTCTGCTCGGCATCGATGCGGACAACGGAAAGGTTCTTGACGGTAACGCGCTCGTTACCCATGTGACCGGCCATCTTGACGCCCTTGAGGACGCGCGCAGGATAGGCGCACTGACCGATAGAACCGGGGTGACGCTGGAAGTGAGAACCATGCGTCATAGGACCGCGGCGCTGACCCCAGCGCTTGATGCGACCCTGGAAGCCCTTACCCTTGGAGGTACCGATGACGTCGACCTTCTCGACATCAGCGAAATCAGCGACGGTGACGACCTCGCCGACCTTGTGCTCCTCGCCGTTCTCGACGCGGACCTCACGAAGGAAGCGGACAGGCTCGACGCCGGCCTTGGCGAAGTGACCAGCCATGGGCTTGTTCACGTTCTTGGCCTTGATGTCGCCGAAACCGATCTGGACGGCGTCATAGCCGTCGGTTGCCTGAGTTTTAACCTGCGAGACAGCGCAGGGGCCAGCCTGGATGACCGTGACGGGAACGACGTTGTCGTCCTCGTCCCAAACCTGGGTCATGCCAATCTTGCGGCCGAGAATCATGCTGATCAAGATATGATCCCAACTCTCGCGTGGTCTTGGGACAATGCGTACACCACCGAGCGTACGCCCCTAGAGGACCACTACTTACACGACGTGCTCCCCAGTCTTGTATTGCGTCCGGACTACCTGACAACCCTATTAAGCAGGCATTTTGTCCAGCCAGAATACTCCCCTGGTTACACACAGCTGTTTAGTATACACGGCTGCGGGCGTATCCATCGAGATTCATATTTCACTCACATTGTTTACGCAGGTAAAGTGCGTGGCACGTTCCCAGTGTGCGGCGGAGGGGGCGGGCCTGAGACATATTAAGGTTGCTGCTCTACAGTCCTGCTCACGACGGAGAGCACATTAAGTGCTCTCCTGTTCGTGCGGAACTCGCGACAACCTTAATATGTCTCAGGCCCGCCCCCTCCGCCGCACACTGGGAACGCCACGTTGATGTCTGCTAAACCTTGCTCGCTCAGGCTAATGACTTTGTTGGGGGTCCACTATTTGCTGGAGGGTGAACTTGCATTGGGACGGTTCGCCTTCTGCTTGTGGCTTTGCCTCATCGAAATCGAAGATCATGATGGCGCAGTTGGGGAGTTTTGTTGGGAGCTCGAAGCCCTCTGGGGCTGCGGCCTTGATAAATTGGCGGCTGGCGCTGCCGTGGCTTACTGCTAGAAGGGTTTCGATGCCCTCGGAGCCCATGATATTGGTAAGCGCATCCACCATACGTTCTTGCAGCGCCTGGCTTCCTTCTCCTCCGAAGGGGACCAGGTCCTCGCCCGGATCCCAGACGTCGGTGGGCAGCGCGCCGTGCGGGCCTTCTTCGAAGGAGCCGTAGCAGCGCTCGATAATGCCTTCGCAGGGCTCGGCTGCTGCGTCCGGGCCGAGGAGCTCGCATGCGACGAGCTGAGCTGTGTCCATGGCTCGGCCTAAGGGCGAAGAGACCACTTTGTCGGGGACGACGCCGTGGCCCTTAAGCCATGCGGCTGCCATCCCGGCTTGCTGACGGCCCAGATCGGTCAGCGGCGAATCGCAGCGGCCCTGGACCAGCTTTTTGACGTTGAACTCCGTCTGGCCGTGGCGGAGTAGATACAGCTTCTTCATGCTCTCCCCTTCTGCATAACCTGCTTTGCCGGCACAGCCTTACTCGTGGGTATGCCCTACGTAGTCTTCGTCGATCGTAATCTTGGCAATCGACTTGGGATATTCCGATTCGACCCGTTGTGCCAGCGCATGCTTTAAGTCTTCGGCACTCATCTGCAGATCCGAGGGACGCACGCAGTCAAAGATCACGTTGGTGTGCGTAGGACCCGGCACACAGCGTAGGTCATGAATCGAGAGGCGGCTATCGATCTCCTGGGCCATGGCGTGAATGCGCAAGCGCATGCTCGCCAGCTTGGGGTCATCGGTCACGATGGGATCGTAGTGAAGCGTAACGATCATGCCGTCTTCGTCCCTAAACGACTGCTCGATGTTATCGAGCGTGTCGTGACTTTCCAACGGGCTGTCCTCGGCCGCCATCTCGGCATGCGCACTTGCAAACTTCCTGCCCGGGCCGTAGTCGTGAACCATCAAATCGTGAACGCCCAAAACGCCGGGATAGCTCATGATCTTGTCTCGAATGTGCTTGACCAGCTTAGGATCGGGCGACTGGCCCAAAAGCGGGCTCACCGTATCCTGGATGAGCTCAAAACCGCTCCAGCCAATATAGGCGCCAACGGCAAGGCCGACCCATGCGTCAAGATTGATGTGCGTCACCTGCGAAACAATTGCGCACGCCAACACGGCGCCTGTGGCAAGGACATCGTTCTTGGAATCCTGCGCGGTCGCATGCAGCGTCTCGGACTCAATGCGATCGCCGAGCTTTTGGTTGAGGGCCGCCATCCACAGCTTTACGACCATCGAAAGCGCCAGGACTGCCACCAGGGCAAGCGAGAACTCGACAGGTTCGGGGTGGATGATGCGCTCAAACGAGGACTTCACCAGCTCAACGCCGATCAGCAGCACGAGCGCCGCCACGACCAGACCCGAGAGATACTCGTAGCGGCCATGTCCGTAAGGATGCTCGGGGTCCGCCGGCTTGCTCGCCAGCTTAAAGCCCAGCACGCTCACGATATTCGAGCTGGCATCGGACAGGTTGTTCATGGCATCCGCCACAATCGAAACCGATCCCGACAGCACACCAATTGCGCCCTTCGCAGCACAAAGCGCAACATTAGCGAGAATACACACCATGCCCGTCAACGTGCCCACGCGCGCACGGTCGCCCTGCGCACGACGAACGATCCACTCGACCATCTTCATCAGCCCCCACGGTACTGCCTATATATATCTATTGCTCAAACGGATTGTAGTGTAGCCACTTTGTCCTTCAGATACAAAAAAGGCCACAACCCACACGGGCCACGGCCTTGGAATATGGCAAAGGAATCGTCCTTGTGTCGCACAGGTTTACGCGCTTACTTCGGCCACGCTCTTCGAGGTTTCGGGTGAATCGGCTCCGTCCCCCGTCGTCTGTCCCTTCGCCGGCACCACGCCAAAGCAGTAGCTCAGCGCCGCAGACACCGCAAATGCCATACCGCCGGCAGCGCAGCACCACAGCAGGTTCGAGATGCCGCCCGTGGCAAAGCCAATGACCATAAGGACATTCGTCATGCCGATGGTATAGGCCGTAACGTGGCCCACGGCCGCAACAAGGCCTCCGACGGCGCCGCCAATGGCCATGCACGTCAGGCACCTGCCATATTTAAAGCCGCAACCGTACAGCGCCGGCTCGCTTACGCCGCCAAGAACACCCGAGATTGAATAGCCCAGCATGAGCGCCTTCTCGTCCTTATCCGCAACGCGAAGCGACGCGCCAAAGGGCATGCCCCAAACGGCGAACGTTGCCATCGTCGCGGCGATCAGGATGCACGAATCCGTTCCCACACTCATAAACTGCGCATAGGCGAGCGATAGGACAACGTTGCTGACGCCGGCGATCTTTAGGAACTCCCAGCCCGCAGCAAGCCCCATGAGCGTGAGCAGCGACACGATGCCACCGGAATTGCCAAGCATAAACATAAGCTGGCCCAACAGCATGCCCAGATAGCTGCCCGCCGGCGCCGTAATACACAGCGAAACCGGAACCATGACAAGCATGGTCGCAAACGGAACGAACGAAAACGCCACGGCCTTAGGGATAACGCGCTTAAAGAAACACTCCACTCGCCATAGCACGGGCACCGAGATGAGAACCGGAATAACAGTCGTCGTGTAATCGTTGACCGGCGCAGGAAGCAGACCATACACGGAAGTCATCGATGCCCCCGTCGTCGATGCGGCATCGACAAGCTTGAGTAAATCGGGTGCAATCAATACGCCGCCCAGCATCATGCCCAGATGCTCCGAGCAACCGAGCTGGCGGGCGGCCGCCCAACCAAGATAAATGGGCAAAAAGTAGTAGCCGGCGTTATAGAGCCAACTGTAGAACAGGCGATAGATATCGGAATCGGCAGACCACAGGCCCAGCATGCCTTCGCCCATAATGACAGCGACGGTGCGGAACAACGCCGCGCAGACAATAAACGGCAGCGCCGACATCATGCTTTTGGACAGATAGTCCACCACGGCCATGGCGTTTGATGAAACCGACGTTGTAAACGAGGTGTTAGAAACTTGTAGCATGGAACGCCTTTCCCAATATGACATGCGGGCTGTCCCTTTGTCACATCGTGCGGTATCGACCGATTGCGCGGTACTTTTCGTAGCGGAGGTTTGTGAGGGTCGCGTCGTCGAGCTGCCCAAGCGTATCGAAGGCATCAAATGCCGAGGACATGACGGCACCGGCGATCTCCTCATGCGACAGGCCCTTATCGTCAACAATGCCGTCGATGATGCCGAGCGCCAGCAGATCGGGGGCCGTGAGCTTAAGCGCCTCGGCGGCCTCATCCGCACGCTCGGTATCCTTCCACAGGATCGACGCACAGGCCTCGGGGCTCACGACTGAATAGGCCGAGCTCGAGAGCATCAGGATGCGGTCGACCACGGACAGCGCCAGCGCGCCACCAGAGCCGCCCTCGCCTGTCACCACCGAGACAATCGGCGTCTTAAGGCCGCTCATCTCCATGAGATTCTGAGCAATCGCCTCGCCCTGGCCGCGCTCCTCGGCACCGATGCCGCAAAACGCGCCCGAAGTATCGACCAGGCACAGAACCGGTCGACCAAACTTTTCGGCCTGGCGCATAAGGCGACGCGCTTTGCGGTAGCCCTCGGGATGTGCCATGCCAAAGTTGCGACGCATGCGCTCTTTGGTCGTGGTGCCGCGCTCGATGGCGATGACCGTTACGGGGCGCCCGTCTTTCCAGCCAATGCCAGCCACCACAGCGGCGTCGTCGCCAAAGTAGCGGTCGCCGTGCAGCTCCACAAATCCATCCAGGCCCAGCGAGATCATCTCGCCTGCCGTGGCGCGATCTGCTGAGCGGGTCTGCTTGACAATCTCGAGCGCGGTTTTTGGTGCGGCCGAGCGCTTGAACAAGTGTCCCAGCTTTTTGCCACGGCGACCCGTATGCACGATCTCATGCGGTGCCCCCAGGCCGGGCGCGTGCCCTTCGTGCAGCGCCAGCAGCTCGCCTACCGTGAGCGCAATCTCGCCACGCGGAACAACGGCATCGCAAAAGCCGTGCTCCAGCAAAAACTCGGAGCGCTGGAATCCCTTGGGCAGGCGCTTGTGCATGTTCTGCTCGATCACGCGCGGGCCGGCAAATGCCGTCAGGGCATCGGGCTCGGCCAGGATAATATCGCCCTCCATGGCAAAGCTCGCGGTTACGCCTCCGGTCGTGGGGTCAGTGAGCACCGTGATATACAGGCCGCCCGCCTCGCTATGGCGCCTAACCGCCGCAGAAATCTTGGCCATCTGCATGAGCGAGGTCACGCCCTCCTGCATGCGGGCGCCACCCGATACGGTAAAGCCAACGACCGGCAGTCCCAGCTCGGTCGCACGCTCAAATGTGCGGCAGATCTTCTCGCCCACCACGGAACCCATCGAGCCCATCATAAAGTTGGCGTCCATAAAGAAGAGCGCCGTATCGCAACCGCAGATTTTGCCCTTGCCGCACACAACGGCATCGCGCTCGCCCGAACGTTCGCTCACGCTCTTGAGCTTGTCGGCATAGCCGGGAAACGAAAGGAAGTCCTCCGGCGCCAGACTGGCATCCCATTCCTCAAACGTGCCCTCGTCAATCGTCATGTGCATGCGGTCGCGCCCGCTCACGCGAAAGTGTTTGCCGCAACGAGGGCAGACCTCGAGGTTGTCGTGCAGGCGTGCCTCATCGATCACGCGGCGGCACTCCGGGCACTTGATAAACACGTGGCGCGCGGGAAACTCGGCGCACGACTCGGTCATCGGTCCCTCGAGGACGTTGACCGTCTTCGCTTTTCTATTCATCAGCATAGAGATGCCCCATTAGATCGGTGTGATACATGCCCGACAAGAACTCGTCGTTTGCCAGCACGTCGAGCTGAAGCTCGCTGTTTTCGCTCACGCCCTCAATCACGAGCTCGCCCAGGGCCGAGCGCATCTTGCGAATGGCGCCGTCACGCGTGGGCGCACACACGATGAGCTTGCCGAGCATGGAGTCGTAGTACGGCGGAACTTTCGCACCGGCAAACATGGCGGAATCCCAGCGCACGCGCGGACCACCCGGCACACGCAACGCGGTGACCGTTCCGCATGACGGCAGAAAGTCCGGCGTTTCGGCATTGATGCGGCACTCCATGGCGTGGTTGCGGACCGGCATGTCCTCCTGCTCAAAGGGCAGAGGCTGGCCGGCTGCCACGCGCAGCTGCCACTTGACCAAGTCGGTATCGGTCACAAACTCCGTAACCGGATGCTCCACCTGCAAGCGCGTGTTCATTTCCATAAAGTAGAAATTGCCGTCGTCCGAATACAGGAACTCGATGGTACCGGCTCCTTCGTAGCCGACGGCACGAGCCAGGTCACGCGCTGCCTTGTGCATGCGAGCACGAATGTCGTCGTGTCCGTCGAGGCACGGCGCGGGGCTCTCCTCGATTAGCTTTTGGTTGCGCCGCTGCACCGAGCACTCGCGCTCGCCGAGCGAAAACACATGGCCCTGCTTATCGACCATAATCTGCACCTCAACGTGATGCGCCGGCGCGACGAACTTCTCCATGTAGCACTCGCCGTCGCCAAAAACGGCCTCGCCCTCGGCGCGTGCTTCAATAAAGGCCTTTGCCGCATCTTCCACGCGCTCGACCTTACGAATACCGCGACCGCCGCCGCCCGCACGCGCCTTAATAAGCACGGGGCAGCCAATGCGCTCAGCCTCGGCCGTTGCCTCCTCGGGACTTTTGAGCAAATCGCAGCCCGGCACGATGGGCACGCCCGCCGCGGCAGCCGTTCGACGTGCGGCGTCCTTGTCGCCCATGCTGTCGATCACCTTGGCCGAAGGACCGACAAACGCCAAGCCATACTTGTCGCAGTCGCGCACGAAGCTCGCCTTCTCGGAGAAAAAGCCATAGCCGGGATGAATTGCCTTAGCTCCCGACTTTACGGCACAGGTGAGCACGGCATCGTCGTTGAGGTAGCTCTCGGCAAGACGCGGACCGCCGATGCAATACGCCTCGTCGGCAAGCTGCACGTGCAGCGCGTCCGCATCGGCCGTGGAATAAACGGCGACGGTCTTGATGCCCATATCGCGGCACGCGCGGATAACACGGACCGCGACTTCGCCGCGGTTGGCGATGAGCACTTTGTCGAACATGAAGCCTTCCTTAACTTTCGTGCATGAGTGCAAAAGACATGTCGGCGCGGCAACAGACCTCACCGTTGACGCTTGCAGTACCCGTCGCAAAGCGGAACGGCCCGCGCGCACGCGTGATGGAGCACACCAGATCAACCGTATCGCCCGGGCGCAACGGACGCTTAAAGCGCACCTTGTCCAGACTCGTGTAGAACGGCGTCGCGCCGCGCGCTTCCTCATCGCCCATCAGCAGCACGCAGCAGTTCTGGGCGAGCATCTCGCACTGGATCACGCCGGGGACCACCGGGTTTCCCGGAAAATGCCCCTGCAAAAAGTATTCGTCGCCCGTAATCGTGATCTTGCCGTGGGCCTCGTCGCCCACCAGCTCGGCTTCGTCGAGCAAAAGCATCGGCTCGCGATGCGGTAACAGCTTCTTGAGCTCTTCTTTGTTCATGGATATCACCTATCCGATCCTCATGAGGCAGCTGCCGAACTCCACGAGGTCGCCGTCGGCCACGCAGATCTCGAGCACCTCGCCGTCTGCCTCTGCCGTCACCTCGTTGAGAACCTTCATGGCCTCGATGATGCAGAGGGTCTCACCGGCCTTGACCTTGGAGCCCACGTGCACAAACGGCTCGTCGCCCGGCGCCGGGGCAGCATAGAAAACGCCGACCATGGGAGCGGTCACCTCGGTGCCCTTGGGCTCCGGTGCGGCGGCAGGTGTCTGCGCGGCGGGCTCCGGTGCGGCAGGCGCGACTGTGGGAGCTGCAACTGGAGCGGCCATAGCGCTCGGCATGGGCATGGGCACGGCAACCGGCTGTGCGGCGCTCGCGCGCTCGAGTTCGACCGCGGTGCCATCGGGCTCCTCAACGCGCACGCGCGTGAGGCCGCGGTCCTCCATCACATCGGCTATCTCGGCAAGTCTTTTGGAATCCATGCTCTAGCTCCTCGTATATCTACGCAGCGCGATGGCGGCGTTGTGCCCGCCAAAGCCTAGGTTGGTCGAAAGCGCCCAGGTAAGGTCGGCGCGAACCGCGCGATTGGGCGTGTAGTCAAGATCGCAGGCGGGATCGGGCGTGTGGTAGTTAATGGTCGGAGGCACCACGCCCTGCTCGAGCGCCATGGCACAGGCCATGACCTCGATGGCACCCGTGGCACCGATCATGTGGCCGGTCATCGACTTGGTCGACGAGACGTGCGCGGCGCGCGCCGCGTCCTCGCCGAGCGCTCGCTTGATGCCCGCCGTCTCGGACGAATCGTTGAGCTTGGTCGAGGTGCCGTGGGCATTGATGTAGAGACCCTCGGAAGGCTTGACGTCACCCTCGGCAACCGCCAGCGATATCGCGCGGGCAATGCCGGCAGCCTCGGGATCGGGGCTCGTGATGTGATAGGCATCATCGGTGTTGCCGTAGCCCACGACCTCGGCATAAATGTGCGCACCGCGCGCCTGCGCATGTTCCACGCTCTCGAGCACGAGCACGCAGGCGCCCTCGCCCATCACAAAGCCGTCGCGGTCTGC
>CABUJH010000064.1 GCA_902491895.1 uncultured Collinsella sp.
GTTCCAGAAGAAGGTCTGAACGCCACGCGCCATGTCGCCAAAGGTGTAGTTCTCAATGCCCTCGGTGACCATCTTCACGGCCTTGGCCAGGCGGCTGAACATCCAGGCGTCGGCCGGCGTCTCCACGACGGGCTCGCCGGGCGTGTAGCCCTCCATGTTCATAAGCAGGAAGCGGCTGGCGTTCCAGATCTTGGTCACAAACGACTTGGCCTGCTCGGTGCGCGGGCTGTCGATGAGCTTCTTGGTCTTCTTGTCGATGTTCGCGTCGAACTTGACGTCCTGGTTGTTGGTGCACAGCGTCAGCAGGTTGAAGCGCATGGCGTCGGCGCCGTACATACCGATGAGGTCCATGGGGTCTACGCCGTTGCCCTTGGACTTGGACATGCGGCTGCCATCCTTGGCCAGAATCGTCGGATAGATGACGACGTCCTTAAACGGCACCTCGTCCAGGAAGTACAGCGAGCTCATGACCATGCGGGCGACCCACAGCGCGATGATGTCACGCGCGGTGACGAGCGCCGTCGTGGGGTGATGTCCCTCGAGCAGCTCCGGCTTTTGCGGCCAGCCCTGCGTGGCGAAGGTCCACAGCTGCGAGCTGAACCAGGTGTCCAGCACGTTCTCGTCCTGATGCACGTGATGGCCGCCGCACTTGGGGCACACGTCGGTGTCCTCGGTAAGGGCGTCCTCCCAGCCGCAGTCCTCGCAGTAGAACACGGGGATGCGGTGGCCCCACCACAGCTGGCGCGAGATGCACCAGTCCTTGAGGTTTTCCATCCAGGTGGTGTAGGTCTGCGTCCAGCGCGCGGGGTGGAAGGTGACCTTGCCGGAGTTGACGGCGTCGAGCGCCGGCCCCTTGAGCTTGTCGACGGCCACAAACCACTGCTCGGACAGCCACGGCTCAAGCGCGGCGTCGCAACGGTAGCAGTGCATGACGGAGTGATCGAGGTCCTCGACGTGATCGAGCAGGTCGTGCTCCTCGAACCACTTGATGACGGCCTCGCGGCACTCGTCGCGGTTCATGCCGGTGAACTCGCCGTAGCCTTCGACGACCACCGCGTGCTCGTCGAAGATGTTGATCTGCGGCAGGTCGTGAGCCTGACCCATGGCGTAGTCGTTGGGGTCGTGGGCCGGAGTAACCTTAACGAAGCCGGAACCGAAGTTGGCGTCGACATGCCAATCCTCAAAGATGGGGATCTCGCGGTCGACGATGGGAAGCTTGACGGTCTTGCCCACGAAGGCGGCCTTCTCGGGGTCCTTCGGGGAAACGGCGACGCCCGTGTCGCCGAGCATGGTCTCGGGGCGCGTGGTGGCGACGACGATGTAGTCCTGGCCGTTGACCGGCTCGGTCAGCGGGTAGCGCAGGTGCCACAGGTGGCCCTTCTCGTCCTTATACTCGGCCTCGTCGTCCGAGATGGCGGTGGTGCAGTTGGGGCACCAGTTGACGATACGCTTGCCACGGTAGATCAGGCCGTCGTGGTACCAGTCGCAGAAGACCTTACGCACGGCCTGGGCGTAATCCTCGTCCATGGTAAAGCGCTCGTTATCGAAGTCGACGGAGCAGCCCATGCGCTTGATCTGCTCGACGATGATGCCGCCGTACTCGTGGGTCCAGTCCCAGCAGGCGTCGACAAACTTGTCGCGACCGATCTCTAGGCGGCTGATGCCCTCGCTCTTGAGCTTCTTGTCGACCTTGGTCTGCGTGGCGATACCGGCGTGATCGGTTCCGAGCACCCAGCGCGTGGACTTGCCGCGCATGCGGGCCATACGAATGATGGCGTCCTGGATGGAGTCGTCGGTGGCGTGACCCATGTGGAGCTTGCCGGTCACGTTGGGAGGCGGAATGGTGACGGTGCAGTCGCCCACGCCCTCACGGCGCTTATAGTAACCGCCGTCGAGCCACTTCTGCAGGATCGCCGGCTCGTTGGTCGACGGATCGTAGTTCTTGGGCATTTCTTCCATATATCTCTCCCTTGCCCATCGGGGAGGAATGTAGGCCCGATTTTCGCTCGGTCAAGTCCTGGCTCGCGCGAAGACCACATTAAGTGGTCTTCGGCTCGTGCGGAATCTACGAAAATCGGGCCTACATTCCTCCCCTTAGGTATCGATTACTTCAGTCTGATATGACTTCGCTGAGGCTTAAACAACCACACAGAATAACACAGGTAGTTGGGGTTATTGCGTATATATAAAATAGCCTCCGACCGCGAATGATCGGAGGCTATTTGCAAACACGTTTTAGGCTGGTTTAGCCGTAGATGCGCTGGGGCTGTTCTTCGCCCTTTACGGAGGCTTCGGTCACGATGACCTTGGCGACTCCCTCCTCGCTGGGCAGGTCGAACATCGTCTGCTGCAGCACGTCCTCGCAGATGGAACGCAGGCCGCGGGCGCCGGTCTTGCGGGCAAGCGCCATACGGGCGATCTCGTGCAGGGCCGCGTCCTCAAACTCAAGATCGACGTCCTCGAGCTGGAACATCTTGCGGTACTGGCGCACCACGGCGTTCTTGGGCTCGGTCAGAATCGACACCAGGTCGTCCTCGTCGAGCGCCTGCGTCTGGGTGACGACGGGCGTACGTCCCACAAACTCGGGGATCATGCCAAAGGCGTTGAGGTCCTGCGGGAGCACCTGGCGCAGCAGGTCGTTCTCGTCGACCGAAGTGGGGCCGGCGATCTCAGAGTTAAAGCCCACGCCCTTGTTGCCCACGCGATCGGCAATAATCTTGTCCAAACCCACAAAGGCACCGCCGCAGATAAACAGGATGTTAGTCGTGTCGATCTGGAGCAGCTCCTGCTGGGGATGCTTGCGGCCGCCGGTGGGCGGAACGCTTGCCACCGTGCCCTCAAGAATCTTAAGCAGCGCCTGCTGAACGCCCTCGCCCGAAACATCGCGGGTAATGGAGAGGTTCTCGGCCTTGCGGGCGATCTTGTCAATCTCGTCCACGTAGATAATGCCCACCTGAGCGCGCTCGATGTCGCCATCGGCGGCGTTGATGAGCTTGAGCAGGATGTTCTCCACGTCCTCGCCCACGTAGCCGGCCTCGGTAAGCGCAGTGGCATCGGCGATGGCAAACGGCACCTCGAGGATGCGCGCGAGCGTCTGGGCCAACAGGGTCTTGCCGGTACCGGTGGGACCGAGCAGCAAGATGTTGGACTTGGCGAGCTCCACCTCATCCATATCATCGTCGAGTTGCGAGTCCAAGCCGTCGTCAAAGGCCGAAAGAGCGGCGCCGCCCTCAATCACGCGGCGATAGTGGTTGTACACGGCCACCGACATGGCGCGCTTGGCGTCCTCCTGACCCATAACATAGGCCGAAAGCTCGTCATAGATCTCGTGCGGCGTCGGCACGTGCGTGATGACCTGGCGATCGTCCTCGAGCTCAAAACCCTCGGTCTCGGGGTCCGCGGCGGGCTGGGATGCAGCCTGGCCGTGGTCGTTGAGGAAGCCCGGCAGCTTGCCGTTGCGGGCGGCGTCCATAAAGTCCGAAGCCAGCGACTCCTCCAAAATCTCGGAGCAGGCGGCAACGCACTCGTCGCAGATAAAGATGTTGGTCGGACCCTTTACAAGGCGGCGAACCTGCCCCTGCTCTTTTCCGCAGAAGGAGCAGCGGATGGGGTTGCCGTTCTCGTCAAAGTTGTCCTGCATGTTACCGGCCATCCTAGGCGTCCTTCGCGGCGAGGTCGCGCGAGGTGACGATACGGTCGATCAGGCCGTAGTCGAGGGCCTCGGCAGCGGTCAGGTAGTTGTCGCGCTCGGTGTCGGCCTGGACCTTCTCGATGGGCTGGCCCGAGGCGTCGGACAGGATCTGGTTGAGCTCGCGGCGAGTCTTCTTGATCTCCTCGGCCACGATCTCGATCTCGGTCTGCTGACCCTGGGCACCGCCGCTGGGCTGGTGAATCATGACCTTGGAGTGCGGCAGGCAGAAACGCTTGCCCTTGGCGCCGGCCGAAAGCAGCACGGCGGCCATGGACGCGGCCATACCGACGCAGATGGTGGAGACCTGCGGCTTAATGAAGTTCATGGTGTCAAGAATCGCCAGGCCGGAGTAGACCTCGCCACCGGGCGAATTGATGTAGAGCGAGATATCCTTCTCGGCATCCTGGCTCTCAAGATGCAGCAGCTGGGCAACGACCAGGTTGGCGCTGACGGAGTTGATCTCCTCGCCTAAGAAGATGATGCGGTCGTTGAGCAGGCGCGAATAGATATCGTAGCTGCGCTCGCCGCGCGGCGTCTGCTCGATAACGTATGGCACGAGGGCGGAATCGAACTTGGCGATCATACGCATCTCCATTTCTCTCTTGCGGACCAAATTGGTTCTAGATAAACGTACGGTGCCCGCATGCTATGCATTGGCTGGCACCGTACGAAGCAACCGGATAACCGGTGTATAACTTTACCCCATCACGGGCGCACGCATGCGCTCGCGGGCAAAGTGGCGAGAATTACTCGGCGTCCTTGGCGGTCTCGTCGACCTCGGTCACCTTGGCGTTCTCGACCAGGTGGTCGACGGCCTTGGAGCGACGGATGGACTCGCGGACGGCAGGCATGCGGCCATCGGCGATGAACTCGGCCTTGGAAGCCTCGACGTCCTTGACGCCAGCCTTCTCGAACTCGGCGTTGACGTCGTCCTCGGTGACCTCAATCTTGAGCTCACGGGCGAGGGCGTCGAGCGCCAGGGACTCGCGGGCAACGTCGTTGGCCTGCTTGTGCAGGTCGCCGATGAACTGCTCCATGGTCAGGCCGGAAGCGGGCAGCCAGGTGTCCAGGGTCATGCCGCGGGCAGCGAGGTTGGACAGGAAGTTCTGGCCAAGCTCCTCAAAGACGGACTGCTCGTAGTCGGCGTCCATCTCGTCGAGCTGCAGACGCTCGGCGAGAGCGGAGACGCAACGGTTCTCCTTCTCGGCCGGGAGGCGGGAAGCCTTGTCCTGCTCGATCTCGAGCTTGATGGCGTCGCGCATAGCGTCGATGCTGTCGAAGCCAAAGTCGGACTTGACGAGCTCGTCGGTGAGCTCGGGGGTGTTGCGGACCTTGATGCCCTTGACGGTGACCTCGACGGTGTGGGTCTCGGCCTCCTCGCCCTCCTCGACCTCGTCGGTCCAGGTGACGGTCTTAACGTCGTCAACGTTAGCGCCGATCAGGGCCTCGTTGAACTCCTTGGGGTTGCTGTCGCTACCGGCGATGAGCATGCGGCCCTCGGCGGCAAAGTTGTCGGCGTTCTCGACGGCCTTGAGGTCGACGGTAACGTAGTCCTCGGCCTCGACGGCACGACCCTCGACGTCCTCGAAGGTGGCACGGTAGTTGAGGAGCATCTCAACCTGGTTGTTGATCTCGGACTCGGTGACCTCCGCAGGAGGCATCTCGATCTCGACGGCGTCGAAGGAGGAGAGCTCAGCGGCGGGACGCAGGGAGAACTCGACGGTGTAGGTGTAGTCCTCGTGGTCCTTGGCGAGGTCGAGCTCCTTGTAGTCACCGCTCTTGGTGGGGACGATGTCCAGCTCGTTGAGGACGGCGGGCTCGTTGGCGGCGATCAGGTCGTTGGTGGCCTGAGCGAGGGTAGCCTCGGCGCCAAGAGCGGAGTCGATGACCGGACGGGGAGCCTTACCGGCACGGAAGCCCGGGAAGCGGTACTTCTTAGCGGTGTCCTTGTAGGCCTTCTTGATCGCGGCGTCGACGTCGGCGGCCGGGATGGTGACCGTAGCGGTGAGCTTGGCGTCCTTGACGTCAGAAGCGGTGATGTTCAACACGTTCCTCCTCATACAGCCCAGCTTATCTGAGGTGCTGGTACCTTTATGCAACAAAGTGTCGCGACGGCCAGGGCCGACGCAGATGCGTTGGTGCGGGCGAAAGGACTCGAACCTTCACGGGAATCCCACCAGAACCTAAATCTGGCGCGTCTACCAATTCCGCCACGCCCGCATGAGCGCACAGACTAGGAATGATAGCAGATACGAACGGCAAGCGCACGCACACGTTTTTAGCTCACGACCTCACCACGAGCGCAAGGCATCCCATCTCATAAGTTGCGGTGGAATAGTTCCTGTTTGGGGCTCCAGTCCTCCAAAACAGGAACTATTCCACCGCAACTTCGGTGCGACTCGGCAGTCTGGCGGTGCTGGCCATGTGCCGGAAAGCGTGTCCCGGTTTGGGGCCTCGGAATGGGACACGATTTCCGCTATAGCCATCAACCGGAAACTGCAACCCGTTTTGAGCCCCTATTCCGGGATGCACTTTCCGCCGAGGGCCTCAAACGGAAACTGCAGCCCACAATTCGGTCGAAAAGTGGGCTGCAGTTTCCCCGGGCTAGACAAAGAGCGGCGGTCTGCTCGTCTACTCCCCCAGCAGGGCCTTCTCGGGCGTGATGGGCAGCGAGCGAACCTGGTGGCCGGTGGCGTGTGCCACGGCCGAAGCCACGGCGGCGAGCGGCGTGTTGATGACGACCTCGCCGATCGACTTGGCGCCAAACGGACCCGTCGGCTCGTAGCTCGGCTCAAAGGCCACGCGAATGCTGCCGATATCCAGACGCGTGGGCAGCTTGTAGCTCATAAAGTTGCCGGTGCGCAGACGGCCTCGGTCGTCGTGCTCGACGATCTCGTAGAGCGCGTGACCGATACCCTGGGCAATGCCGCCCTCGGCCTGGACGCGCGCGAGTGCCTCGTTGATCACGGTGCCGCAGTCGACGGCCGCCGCGTAGTCCACCACAGTCACCTTGCCGGTAGCCTTGTCGACCTCGACCTCGGCAATGCCGGCCATAAACGGCGGGGGCGAAACGGGCAGGCAGGCAGAGGCGTGCGAGGTCAGCGCGTCGCCGCCCGCGATGTTCTTGACGCACAGGTTGGCAAAGTCGCGCAGCGTGAGGTAGCGGTTCTGCTCGCGAGCGGCACGCTCGTCGGAAAGGCGCACGTACTGACCATCGAAGACCACGTCGGCGGCGTCCACGTCCCACATCTGGGCGGCCTTGGCGCAAATCTTCTCGCGCAGCTCGGTCGCGGCGTTCTTGGCGGCAAGGCCCGTCACGTACGTACCCGAGCTCGCGTACGAGCCGGCGTCGAACGGCGACACATCGGTGTCCACGCCGCGTACCACAATGAGCGAGCTCTCCACACCCAGCTCCTCGGCGGCAATCTGCGCCAGGATCGTGTCGACGCCCATGCCGTTATCGGTGGCGCCGGTGCCGATGGTAATGAAGCCGTCCTCTTCCAGGCGCATGTCGATGCCGGCGATGTCCACGTTGGAGATGCCCGAGCCCTGCATGGTGAGCGCGCAGCCCAGGGCGCGCACGCGGTCGCCCAGGTCCACGGCCAGCGGCTTGTCGCGCCAGCCGATCATGTCCATCGCGCGCAGCAGGCAGCGGTCGAGCGCGCAGGCGTTGAGCTTCTCGTTGTAGTACTGCGGCATGACCTCGCCCTCGCGCACCATGTTCTTAAGGCGCAGGTCGGCGGGGTCCATGTGCAGCAGGTCGGCGAGCTCGTTGACGGCACTCTCCACGGCAAACTGGCCCTGGGTTGCACCGTAGCCGCGATACGCGCCGCCGCGGTTGGTGTTGGTGTAGACGGCATCCCAGCTAAAGCGGCTCGCCTTCACATGGTTGTAGATGGGCAGGCTCTTGTGACCCGAAAGGCCGATCGTCGTGGTAGCGTGCTCGCCGTACGCGCCGGCGTTGGACAGCGTATGCAGGTCGATGGCCGTGATGGTACCGTCGTTCATGGCGCCCAGCTTAACGGTCATCTGCATCTGATGGCGCGAATTGCCCGCGGTAATGGTCTCCTCGCGGGTGTAGCAGCAGTAGCTCGGACGGCCGGTCTGCTGGGTGACAAACGCCACGAAGATCTCGCAGCAGCCCGTCTGCTTGGAGCCAAAGCCGCCGCCGATGCGCGGCTTAATGACCTGCACCTGCGACTGCGGGATGTCGAGCGACTGCGCGACCATGCGGCGCACGTGGAAGGGCACCTGCGTCGAGGTGGTCACCGAGATGCGGCCGAACGCGTCGGTCGTCGCGAAGGCACGGAAGGTCTCCATGGGCGCGGTCTGCGTGGCCTGGCTGGTATAAGTGCGCTCAAAGACGATGTCGCTCTGGGCGAAGGCCTCGTCCAGATCGCCAAAATCGCTGGTACCGCTGCACACCAGGTTGCGAGCAACGTCGCCGCCCTGCGGGAACATAAAGGTCACGTCGCCCTCGGGGTGGACCACGATGTCGTTATCGAGCGCCTGGGTAAAGTCGAGCAGGGGCTCGAGCACCTCGTAGTCGACCTTGATGAGCTTGAGTGCCTTGTCGGCGGCCTCCTCGGTCTCGGCGGCGACGATCGCCACCTCCTCGTTTTGGTAGCGTACCAGGTTCTCGAGGATCAGGCGGTCGTAGGGACTCGGCTGCGGATAGCTCTGGCCGGCGATGGTAAAGCGGCGCTTGGGCACGTCCTCGTAGGTGTAGACGCCCACGACGCCCGGCACCTTCAGGGCGCGCGAGGTGTCGATGGAGCGGATCTTGGCGCGAGCATAGGGGCTGCGCTTGAGTTTGACGATGAGCGCGCCGGCGGGCACCATATCGCCCGTGTAGACGGGACGGCCCTCGAGCAGGGCTTTCGAATCCTTCTTGGGCAGCTTGTGGGTAATCTGCTTGTAGGTGACGCCGTCGCAGCTGGTATCGTTGACCGGCAGTTCGGGCATCTCAAAGCCCACCTGCACGCCGGACTCGTTAAGGAAGCGGACGATGGCGCGCAGCTGGCTCTCGTAGCCGCTGCAACGGCAGAGGTTGCCGGCGAGCTGGCGCGAGAGCTCCTCGCGCGTGGCGACGAGGCTCGGATCCTCCTTGGCGGCGCGGGCAAGCGCCAGCACGTTCATGATGAGGCCGGGGGCGCAAAAACCACACTGCTCGGCGCCTTCGGCAGCCATAGCGCGGGCAAGCGCCTCGGACTCGGCCTTAAGGCCCTCAAGCGTGGTGATGGAGCGGCCCTCGACGCGCGCGGCGGGAACCGAGCAGCTCAGCACCGGGTCGCCGTCGAGCCACACCGTGCACAGGCCGCAGTTGGTGGTTTCGCAGGCACAGCGAACCGACGCGCAGCCCTGCTTGCGCAGCAGTGCAAAGAGCATGGTATCGGGGGCAATCTGAACCTTGACCTTGCGGCCGTTGAGCGTAAAGGAAAGATCGATGAGTTTGGCAGCCATTAGCGCACCTCGCTAGAATCGACGCCGGGCACGCGGCGGCAGGAATACTCGTCCGTGGCAAACTTAGGAATCTGCACGTCCTCGAGCTCGTGGGAAAGCGCGGCCGAAAGCTCGATGCCGGCGGCGCGACGCACAGCCTGGACGGCAAGCGGGGCCGAGATGCGGCGGCGGTAGTCAGCCGAGCCCCACAGGTTAGTGCCGTAGCTCAGCGCGCGTACGGACGCGGCCAAGGCGCGCAGCTCGTCCTCGGAAGGCTGCTCGGCGGCAAGGCCACACGCCTCGCCCTGCAGCAGGGTCGCGCGCAGCGGGCGGGCGCCCACGGTGACGTGCCAGCTGTTGTCCCACCAGGCGGCGGTGACGTTGAGCGAGGGGAAGTCGGTCGCAGCCTTGCGCACGGCCTCGTAGCTTGCGCGATAGTCGTGCTTAACGACCACGACGTGCTCGATCACGTCGCGCACGTAGCCCATCCGCACGAACTCCGCGAGCGACACGCGGCCGGCACCCGTCAGCTCAACATAGGAATCGAGCGCCAGGAAAGCCGAGAGCACGTCCGAGAAGCCAAAGCGGCCGTAGATGCTGCCGCCCACCGTGGCGGTATTGCGCAGCTGCACACCCACGATATCGTGAACGGCGAACTCGAAGACATTGTTGACAAGCGCGTTGAGC
>CABUJH010000065.1 GCA_902491895.1 uncultured Collinsella sp.
GCGAAGGGTTCTCTGCACAGCGTCAGTTTACCGGCAACGCCGCACACGAGCTGCGCACCCCGCTCGCCCTTATGCAAGCACAGATTGAACTATTCATCTCCGAGCACTCCGGTTTGCAACCCGAAACAGCCGAGCTGCTCGGTCTGTTACAAGAACAAACCGAGCGCATGTCTCGAATGACCAAGGTATTGCTCGAGATGAGTGAGCTCCGCGGCGTTCCTTGCGAGGACGATGTTGAACTTGGTCCCTTGTCCGAAGAGGTTCTCACCGACCTTGCACCACTTGCCGAAAATAAAGGCATAGCCCTCAATTGTGCTGGAGACGCTTTAGTAATCGGGAGCGACACGCTCCTCTATCGGCTGGTGTTCAATCTGGTCGAAAACGCCATCCGTTACAGCCGCCCCGGCTCGATTGTCAACGTCTCCATCCGCGACAACGACAGCAACGTGTTCCTGCGAGTCGAAGACCAGGGCCCGGGAATACCCAAGCAATACCGTGAGAGCATCTTCCAACCGTTCTTTCGCCTGGATAAATCCCGCAGCAGGGCATACGGCGGCGCAGGACTCGGGCTAGCGCTCGTTTGGGAGATTGCAGCGCTTCACGGTGGCACGGTAGAGGTCGAAGCAAGTTCCGAGAACGGGACTACCATGCTCGTAAGCCTTCCAAAACGATCCGCAGCGTTAACCGAACAGTAAAACGAAAGGGGCCCCGAGCAACAGGAGTACAATTGCTGCATTGTTGCCACCTGATGGGAGATGGAAGATGGACTGCGATGGCTACCCGCGCATTCCCATGCCGTTGATGTGCACCGCCTTTGTGCCGGGGCAGATTGACGCTGCGGTTGCAGGCATTTCCGACCCCGATTCACGCACCATCGCCACGGCAGAAGCACTGTACTTTCGCGGACAGGCCACGCTCGCCGCCGAGACAGCACGCCCCTATCTTGACGCCACCGACCCCGCACTGCGCTATTCCGCATGCTTTATCTGCGGATATGCCAGTCTGTCGCTCAACCGTATCGCCGATGCCCGCCGGTGCCTTGCGGGCATCCTCGATACGCCACCTGACGATGAATCGCCTGCCGTCCACGCCATGCATATCCTGTTCGCCTCTGCCGCGAGCGTCCTGCTGCACTTGCCTTCCCCGTATTCCGCCGAAGAGTTTTATCCGCTTGCGGCGCATCTGCCCGAAGGCCTGCGCCTGTTCGCCAGCTACGTGATGGCGCACGCCTTGTATCTGCGCGGCGAATACGGCCGCAGCCTGGGCATGGTGGAAAATGCCCTGATCATGAAACAGGGAAGCTATCCCATCTCGGAACTGTTCCTGCACCTGGCGGCTTCCATGGCATGCATGAGCCTCAAGGACATCGACGCCGCAAAAACGCACTTCGGAGCTGCTTGGAACATCGCGCGCCCCGACGGCCTTATCGAACTCATCGGCGAGCACCACGGCCTTTTGCAGGGACTCATCGAGGCATGCCTAAAATCGCAATACCCCGACGATTTCGCTCGCATCATCGAGATTACGTATCGATTCAGCTACGGCTGGCGGCGCATCCACAACCCCGATTCGGGCGAGGACGTGGCCGACGATTTAACGACCACGGAGTTCACCATGGCCATGCTCGCCTGCCGCGGATGGACCAACGCCGAAATCGCACGCCACATGGGAGTATCGCCGGGCACCGTTAAAAACCGCCTATCAGGAGTGTATGCCAAGCTTGGTATCGGAACTCGCGCCGAGCTGATTGCCCACATGTTGCGCTAGCGGCCAGACTGCCCGGCGTATCGAAAGCCCTCCGGGGGCCTGACGCTTTCGCGCACTCAAATTGGACATTTTGGCCATCGAACGGCACTACCGCCACGGGGCACCTTCTCGCAAAATAGGATTATTTCCACCGATACCTGCGGGATGGGAGCCAAAGATGCTTGATCGCCGTTCGCTACTTGTTGCCGGAGCGTCCTCGCTGGCGAGCATTATGTTGCCGCGCGTGCCGGGAAGCGCAAACGCCTTCATATTGCCGTTCGCGCCCACCGAAGCCTATGCCGACGAAAAAGACCCCTTCAGGGTGCTCGTTCTCTCGCGCACCATGTTTGGTGTGGTCGTGGTCGACGTCGCCAACAAAAATACGCCCATCGCGGGTGCCCAGGTCACGCTCACATCGCGCTATGCCGCAGGCAAGCAGCTCACCGCCACGACCGATGACGAAGGCACGGCCATCTTTGAGGTCGCGCCGCTTTCGGAAGGCTACATGGACGAGGCAACGCTTCTCGACGCATACGACTTTAACGGCGGCATCTCCATTAGCACGGCAGGCTACCGCGATGTCGAGATTCCCCTTGCGCGTATCCAGGGCGGCACCGCCATAACCGCGCCCACGCGTCCGCTTTCCGATGGCGAGCCGTACTTTCGACAGCTCACGTTCGACGAATGGGACATCCAGTACGCCAATGCCACGTTTATGGCAATGCCGAAGGACGACACGGCAAACGAGCAACCCGACACGCACGCCTTTACCGTGCAGGCACATCTGCCACAGGGTGAACAGGCAACGCTGCACATCAACAAGGTAATGCCCGCCACGGGTAGCTCGCCCGAAACCGTCACGCAGATTGGCCAGATCAAGGCCAGCGCATCGGGTGCGAATAATCTGGCAACGTTCACGCTTGAAGACACGTTCCTCGATGCGGCATCGGGCCTTCTGGAGGAAGGATGCAAGCTGCGCTTTGTCCTCGACTACCAGGGCAAAACCTACACGCTCTCCTCCCCCATGGCCGTTGTCGCCGCGCCGGCCGCAAAGGCAGAATCGGGCTCGACCACCATCATTCCCACCACCATGGACCAAGAGATCACCCCGTTTGATTTCCCCGCGGCGTTTCCTGGCATCGGCGGCAATAAGTTCACGTGCTGGATGCCCTCATTCCCCATTTTGTTCGATTTCTCTTTTGCCGGTTACGTGCTGTTTGGTGGAGGATACAAACCAGCCAGCTATATGAACGATTCGGGCAACCCTGATCCGGAATACTGGAAGAAATCGCCGCGCGAGTCGGGCGCCAAGCAGGCAAACCGCTACCTCGACGAAATGGAGGGGAAGTGGAACCAGTACAAGAGCATGAGTGCCGGTTCGGGCACCGATCCAAGAAACACCAAGCTCCTTCGCCACCATTGCACGCTGCTATTCACGATGGATATCGCAACACAGGTGTACGGCTCGCTCGCCTACGATTGGGTGGGCAAAACCTGGGGTAACAACAACGACCCCGCATACGGCAATATTAAGGCCCTCTTCCAGGTAAGAACCGACCTCAATTGGACCGAGCAGTTTACCCTAGGACCGGTGCCGTTTTTCCTAAACGTCAACCCCTGGGTGCTGGCGAAGCTGGCGCTCGCCGTGGGTGCCCACACGCACGGCAGCGGCGCGGCGTTTTTCAAGAACATTTCGCTCGACTATTCCAACACGTCGGGCTCATTCACTATCCAGATCGGGCTTGCCGTCACCTTTGGCGCCGGCGTTGCAGGCGTCGCCTCGTCTGCCGTGCGTGGTACCGCATCCCTCACCCTGTTCATTGGGTACGAGAAGGCGGACGGGCACCAGCTTCCGCGGCTGCGCGTGGGTGCAGACGTCGATGTCGATGTGATACTCCAGTTCGTAATGTTCAAGTGGACCACCAAGGCTTGGTCGGGGTCGTGGCCCACACTCCTCGATTCGTGGAATATGTCGGTGAACAATGGCGACCAGTATGTGCTCCATCGCTCTGAGCTCGCATTGGGTGGAGATACGCCTTACACGCTGGATGCCCGCTTCGGCATGCCCGGCAACATCGAGGCGGACGGCGTGCCGCAATTTATCGCATCGGCCACCATCGTCACCAACGCCGAGCTGCTCGCACGCGCTGAGGTTAAGGCCACTGCAAGGAATGTCGCGCCTACCGTACGCGATTGGGACCGGTCGGTCACGCGCATTGAGCTCGAGGCGGATGCAGAAAGCGACGACACGGGACAGATCGAGCATTTCGTCCACGCACTGATAGAGAACGACGAAAACGCCGCGCCGATGTATGCGTACACCTATGTCAGGCAGGCGACGAACGCCGTTGCGGACCCCAACGCCAATTCTGCTGGTGTATCGGAGGACGAGCGTGGCGGAATCAAGCCCTCGAGCGACAACGTGCTGTTTACCGGCGTTCTCAGCGAAGCTCACATGAAGCTGGCGATTATCGCCGGCGTAGAGTGCCTGTTCCGTATCGCCTCGGTGCGCTACGGCGACAATGGCCGCTCGCGTCTGGTGGTGCACACAAAGGCAAACGGCACGTGGTCCGCTCCCACGCCCGTGGACTTTCCCCTTGGGTTTGGCGAGGGCGACGTGGAGCGCGACGGCATATACGATTACGACTTCGACGTGGTGGAATATACGGACGGAAGAGAAAACCAGGACGCCTACGTGTTGCTGGTCTCGGGCGAGCGCCCCGACGGCGACAACACCCTTTTCGATACGGCAAGCACAGCCGGCATACTGTCCGTTGTGCGCCTGCGCATAAGTAATGACGAGATCCGCGTGGTGTCGCATACGTCATGGCGCAGCATCTCGCGCGGCCGCCTGCAAGAGGATGGCTACCATTGCCTGCAGTGCCCGCGTATCACGGTGGGCAAGACGCTCGTCGACGGGCGCTTGTCGGGTGCCTACCTCCACCGCCGCGGAACCACCGCAGAAAAGGCACTCGGCAGCGAGGCTGAGGTTGCGCTGGAGTGCTTTACCCTGTGGTCGGACGTTTCGGGCGACAGCCTGACGTTCCGCCAAGTTCTCCGCTTTCCGCAAGCACCGTCGAGTATCGAACTGGGCGAGCCCGAGGATATCAACGGCAAAATGGTGGTGCCCGTTGCGTACGAGACCGCAGACGGTTGCGGCTGCGCATCGTACGCCGTGATCGGCCAGTCCATTGCGGGCTGGGGCGTTATGTCACCAGACGCCACGGTACCCCGTGCGGTGCCGTGGCCGCAGCACACGGGCTTTTTGGCCACCGTCAACGAGCAGCTGCAGCATATTACTTGGACGCGAGGCGCGGCGGCATTTGCGTCGGAGCCCGTGGGTGCCGCAGGCTGTGGCCCAGCATCGTTTAGCGTAAGCAACAACGGCAGGTGCGTGCTCTATGTAGAGAACACCGATGGCAAGGTGGGACAGACCTACGACGAAGAAGGCAACCCGGTAGCAGTGATGGGTAAGCACTTCCGCATCTTCGCCAGCACCTTGGCAGGCGATCTGTTCACGGAGCCGTTCGTGATGTGCGAGCTGGACCATCCCGTCGATCAGATAACGACATTTTTGACGTCGGGAGGCATGCTCTCCGCGCTCGCCACGCACATTGTGAGCGCGGAGAAGAGCGAGGCAGAGCTGCACGGCATCGAAGTGCCCTTGGTGGCGTGCGCCACTCCGACGGGTGCGGTCGCTACCTCGGGCGCGGTGGTGCCCGGAGCAGCAGGCGAATCCTTCATGGTCACGGTGCGAAACGACGGCAACACCTTGCTGACCGCCGGCACGATCGATCTGTACCGAGAGGGCTCCAGCCAGCCGTTCTCCAGCGCATCCATCGGGTTCGGAGCGAACGCACGCATGGCTTCGATCTACGATCCAGAACTTGCCGAGGACGCTTCGGTCAACGATATGGCACGCGTGAAATACGCGCTCGAGACGCTGGGTGCGCGTTTTGCAACGCACCCGCTGGTAGCCGACAACGGCAACGCCGTGCTGGCACCGGGTTGCACGGCACAGTTCCGCATGAGCTTCATTATCCCCGAGAGTTGGAGCGACGAAGTGGGCAAACGCGTAACGCTGTATGCGAAGGCGCGTAATCTGGTGGCGCTCGATCCCGTAACGCTCGAGGAAATTCGACCGGGCGCAAACTCGGCGTTGGGTGCCGTACTGCACGAGCTTCATGTGCCCGACACGGCATGCGAGCGCTCGGAAGTTCAGATCGGCGTATGCGACAGCGCGGATACGACAGGACTTCACGACGCCCCGATGACAGCAGACGGCGATGGTGGCTCGAGTGGCGGCGGTACTGACGAGGGCGGCGGCGCGGGCGGAAGCAGCTCCGGCAGTGGCAAGGACCACGGCAATAACAAGCGCTCCGGAAAAGCGGGCGCGCTTGCGGGCACGGGCGATGTCAACGCTCCCCTTACGGCAGCCGCTGCAGCACTCGCCGCGGCTGGCGCCGGCCTCATCGCCTACAGCGCCCGCCGCACGGGGCTCGAAAAAGATACCGCCAATGAGGGCAGTTCGGATAGGCCTCGCTAGCTTCTAGTTACTTTTGTGAGAGACGCCAACTCGGCTCATCGAACATCAAAATGGGCTGGCCCCGATAACTCGGAGCCAGCCCTGAGTCGCCTGACGTGAGAATCGCGGCGTTATTTGAGCTTCAGTGCCTCCATCATGGGCACGGCGGCATCCCAGTCGATCTTCCAGCCAATCGACACGCGGACGGTTTCACCCGTTGCGGGAGCCGTCGCAAACAGTGTATGGCCGTTGTCGGGACCGGTAAAGCGCAGCCACGTTATGCCGTTGTACTCGACCTGGTCGGTTGTTGTCTCCTTGCCTTCGTAGACCTGCTCTAGGCTTGCAACCTCTTCCTCCGGCGAGCGCGGGAAGATGCTGATGTTCAGGCGTCCTCCAGTCTCGTCGTGGAAGAAGTTTGCCTTTTCGTGCTCTTCGTTGGACGAATCCAGCGTGTATCCATCGGCGGCCTCGATACTGTACGATGCGCAATCGATGCCGGTTATACTGGCCGCGTCACCAGAATCGGCCACGCCGCCGGCCGCCTTGAACTCCTTGGTCTCGCATCCCGTGGTGTCAAAGTGCATGGCCTCATGATTCTTGGCGGGAGCGTAAGCGTCTACGAACTCGACAGTGATGGGCCCGTAGTACGCCGTCTTGGGCGCCCAGAAATACACGTACTCAACGGTCTCGCCCGGGCCGATATCTGGCCTCTTGGAAAGATCGATGCCCTCGTGAAGCTCATCGGGAGCCTCGCTTGCAACGTAGTCGAGCACGGCCGCCTTGCCGGAAGTAAACAACGGGTCGCCTGCCTCAAGATCGCCCTGGGCAGCATGCACGTTAAAGGAACTGAACGTCCTGTTCTTTGTGTTGTTGTTGGTAATCTTGATGTGCAGGTAAAAGCCATCCTGCTTCTTGGCATCACCGCGATAGAACGTACCGTGGGCTGTCGACTCATAGGTAATGCCTGCCACCTCGACCGTCTGCGACTCATAGGCCTTGGGCTTCTCGGTCTTCTCCTGCACAGGCGCGCTGCCGCCCGAACCGCCAGGCGAGCCGCTCGGAGCACTACCGCCACAGCCGGCCACTGTACACGCCAGCACGGCCGAAAGCGTCACGGTGGGAATTCCTAACAGCAGTTTCTTTGTCATGGGCCTCATCATTCTCACCGCTCCTTTCGGCTTGCAGCTCATCCATTGCCCGAGTCCCAAGTCGACCCCGTGGCATCGGCTTCCACTATGAGCGTATGACGAAACACGGCGCCGGCGAAGTGACCCGTGGCCCAAATAACGACCCACCAGCGTTCCTTATGGGCCAAAAGAACTCGCACATGCACGCCCCCGGCCCATAAAACGAGACGTCTGTCCCAATGTTCGATTCGATCCAACAATCCGCACGACACGTTTTCGACAACGTATCCAACCGCAAACGCAGCAAGACGCATTCGGCCGCCTTCAAATTTACTCGGGCAGAACCGACTCGGTTTTGTCCGAGTAAACTCGAGCATAAACTGATCCATGCGATACAATTAACTCGGACAAAACCGAGTCGGAAGGAACCGAGTAAGTGGAATTTATTGGCAGGGAGCGTGAGCTCGCCCGTATTAAGAAAACGCTCAAAGCACCCGAGCAGCGCAATGTTCTCATTTACGGCAGGCGTCGCGTCGGAAAAAGTGAGCTCATCAAGCAGGCGCTAACCGATTTGTCGGACGTCGCAACGGTCTATTACGAGTGCCGCCAAACCTCCGAGGCAGACAACCTCGAGAGTCTGTCCGTCCTTGTTGCTGAAGCGCTGAGCTTTCCTCCGCTCGCCTTCACAGGCATCCGCGAGCTCATCGAATTTCTGTTTGCCCAAGCTAAAGACAAGAACATTACCCTCGTTCTCGACGAATACCCCTACTTGAGAGATGCGGTTAAAGGCTTAGACAGCATTCTTCAGACCTCAATCGACGCCCACAGGGAAGACTCACGTTTAAACATTGTCCTGTGCGGCTCCTACGTTGAGATTATGAAATCCCTCATCGAGCATGAAAGCCCCCTCTACGGGCGAATTGATCTCGCGCTTGAGCTTAAGCCCATGGATTACTTTGACGCTGCGAAGTTCTATCCCGCGTTCTCGCCCGAGGACAAGGTGCGGCTCTATAGCGTTTTTGGCGGTATCCCCTTTTACAATCGCCTCATCGATCAATCCCAAAGCGTACGCGACAACATCATCGAGCTCGTCACGGAACCTGGCGCCCGCTTAGAAAGCGAGGTGCCGTCCTATCTCAACGCCGAGATCTCGAAGATGACCAACGCCAACGAAGTTTTCGGGGCTCTCGCACAAGGCTACTCCCGTTGGGGGGACGTGCTGGCACAGTCGCACGTCTCGAGCGGTCCGGCCATGGCAGACGTGCTCGACAAGCTCATGTCACTCGAAATCGTCCAAAAGCGTGCACCCATCAACGACCCTACGAACAAGCGCAAGTCTGGCTACTTTGTAGTGGATCCGCTTTCGCTCTTTTACTATCGCTATGTTTTCCGCAATGCCTCAGCGCGTCAGCTGCTCGACCCGGAAGTCTTCTATGATCGTCACGTCTTCCAAGACTTCGAGGAAAACTACGTTCCTCATATGTTCGAGGAGATCTGCCGTCAATACCTCGTGCGGCAGAACAGGACCGGCAAGATCGAACCGGCTTTCGACGCCATAGGCAAGTACTGGTACGACGACCCCGCAAACAAAACGAGCGGCGAATTCGATGTGGTAACGCAAGACCCCGAGGGCTACGCATTCTACGAAGCAAAGTTCCGCAAATCCCCCATCACGCAAAAAATGGTCGACGAGGAAATCGCCCAAGTCGAGGCAACGGGACTCAAGTGCCATCGCTATGGATTCTTCTCCCGTTCGGGCTTCGAAGCTGGCGAAAGCGATCGAACCGTCTTCATCGACCTGCCGCAGATGTTTGGATAGGACAGGACAGGTCCCTCCCGCATTCCAAGCATTCATTATCTAATCGAACGGTTGTTCGATGGATTTCGTGTTGGTTGGAATCGCCCATGGGCTGGGCTATGCTACCTTGACTATCTATATGACTAAAACGCAGCAAAGGAGCACCGAGAGAGCGAGTATGGCAAAAAACACCGCAAACTATGGTAACGACAGTATCCGCCAGCTCAAGGACGAGGAGCGCGTACGCCTGCGCCCCGCCGTCATCTTTGGCTCGGACGGACTCGACGGCTGCGCGCATGCCGCCTTCGAGATCCTGTCCAACGCCGTTGACGAGGCGCGCCAGGGCTACGGCAAGCTCATCACCCTTACCGCCTTTCGCGATGGCTCTATCCAGGTAGAGGACAACGGCCGTGGCTGCCCGCTCGACTGGAACCCTTCCGAGAAGCGCTTTAACT
>CABUJH010000066.1 GCA_902491895.1 uncultured Collinsella sp.
CGAGGCCAAGGAGAACGGTGAGACGTACAACAAGTTCTTCGGAGGTATAGGCTCTTTCAAGAGGAATTGGTTCAAGCAAGCCCGCAGCAAGCGGATATAGGTGGCCTCGCGGTTTCGCAAGGAACGGCCAGCTCTCCTCTGGCGAGGAACACCGGGCGACGTGCCTCGAGCAGCGGAAGCTGAAGCGCAAGCAGAAGCAGCGCGGGCAATGATCGGTGCCGATATGGGCCCAGACGTGAACAGTGCTACGTCCCCTGTTCACGGGGCGCGAAACCGCAAAGGTTGCACAGAGGTTGCAAAATAAGAAGCCCCCGACCTGTTTTCGCAGGTCAGAGGCTTGAAATCAACGAATATCGTTTACTCCCACTCGATGGTCGCGGGCGGCTTGGACGTGATGTCGTAGCACACGCGGTTGGCGCCGGGAACCTCGGCAACGATGCGGCCCGAAATGCGGGCCAGCACGTCGTAGGGCAGTTTGGCCCAGTCGGCAGTCATGGCATCGCTGGACTCGACGGCACGCAGGATGATCGGGCGCTGGTAGGTGCGCTCATCGCCCATAACGCCGACGGACTTGATGTCGGGCAGGACCGCGAAATACTGCCAGCAGCTGTGCTCGGAGTTGCGCTCGCCGGTCTGCTCAAACAGGCGCTGGTTGTAGGCGTCGAGCTCCTCGCGCACGATGGCGTCGGCGTTCTTGAGGATCTCGAGCTTCTCCTTATCGACCGCACCGATGATGCGGATGGCCAGACCCGGGCCCGGGAAAGGCTGGCGGAACACGATGTGAGCCGGCAGGCCCAGCGCCAGACCAAGCGCGCGGACCTCGTCCTTAAAGAAGTGATCGAGCGGCTCGATGAGGTCGAAGTGCACGCCCTCGGGGAACGGGATCAGGTTGTGATGGCTCTTGATGGTGGCCGTCTTGCCGCCCGTCTTGCGAGCGCCAGACTCGATGATGTCAGGGTAGATGGTGCCCTGAGCCAGGTACTTGACCGGCTTGCCATCGGTCTCGAGCTGCTGAGCAACCGCGAAGAACTCTTTCCAGAACTGCGTACCGATGATGCGGCGCTTCTCCTCGGGCTCGGTCACGCCGGCCAGAAGCTCGGCATAGCGGTCCTCGGCGTGAACGTGGATAAAGTCGACGTCGAACTGCTTGGTGAAGACCTCCTCCACCTGCTCGGGCTCACCCTTGCGCAGCAGGCCGTGGTTGATAAACACGCAGGTCATCTGCTTGCCCACGGCGCGAGCGCCCAGCGCAGCTACGACGGAGGAGTCGACGCCACCGGACAGGGCCAGAATCACGCGGTCGTCGCCGACCTTCTCGCGGAACTCGGCCGTCATGGTCTCGACCAGGTTGTCCATGCTCCAGTTGGGCTCCAGGCCGCAGATCTCAAACAGGAAATTGCTCAGCAGCTGCTGACCGTACTCGGAATGCTTGACCTCGGGGTGGAACTGCGTGGTGAAAATCTTGCGCTCGGGGCACTCCATGGCGGCAACCGGGCACACGTCGGTGCTGGCGGTAACGGTAAAGCCCTCGGGCACCTCGGAAACGGCGTCGCGGTGGCTCATCCACACGGTCTGCTCCATAGGCGTGGAGTTAAAGAGCTTGGCGCCGGCCGTGCGCGTGATGGTGGCGCGGCCGTACTCGCCCACCTCGGAGTGGCCGACCTTGCCGCCGAGCGTCACGGCCGTGATCTGATGGCCGTAGCAAAAGCCCAGGACGGGAAGGCCCAGGTCAAAGATGGCGGGATCGATAGACGGAGCGTCCTCGGCGTACACGGAAGCCGGGCCGCCAGAAAGAATGAGCGCAGAGGCATTCATCTCGCGAATCTCGTCGGCCGAGATGTCGCAGGGGACGATCTCGGAATACACGTTGAGGTCGCGGACGCGACGGGCAATGAGCTGACCGTACTGCGCACCAAAGTCGAGTACGAGGACCTTTGCGGAAGCATTTTGATCCATGGTTTCCCCCTCTTGTTGGCGGGGAGCCGGTGCCCGCCCGCGCGAATGAACGAAAATAACTTTCATAGTGTACACGTTATATGGGGTTTCTCGTCCCTCGCAGCCATCAGTGCACGGCAAACGCACGACCAGGGCCCCTATTTGACGGCAATTGAAGTGCTACCAAACGTTACAGATGATGTAATACGTTTGAACATTGGACGCCCTGTGCCACAATACTGCCGAACGACTCCGCCTCTGTGGCGGCAAATACGATAGGAATACCAGCATGAAGCGCATCCTTCTCATCGCCACGGGCGGCACCATCGCATCGACCGAGGACGGTAACGGCCTCTCCCCCGCCCTGACCGGTGAGGAACTCGCCCAGAGCGTCCCCGAGATCTCGGGCCTCTGCGAGCTCGACGTCGTGCAGCCCATGAACATCGACAGCACCAATATGCGCCCGAGCGACTGGATGCGCATCCGCGATGTCATCGTCGAAGGCTATGCCGATCACGACGGCTTTGTGGTCCTGCACGGCACCGACACCATGAGCTACACCGCGGCAGCGCTTTCCTATCTGATTCAGGACAGTCCCAAGCCCATCGTACTCACCGGCTCGCAAAAGCCCATGGGTAACCCCTTTACCGATGCCAAGCTCAACCTGTACCAGAGCCTGCTCTATGCGCTCGACGAGCATTCACACGACGTCTCGATCGTGTTTGGCGGCGTCGCCATTGCCGGCACGCGCGCCCGCAAGCAGCGCACCATGAGCTTTAACGCGTTCATTAGTGTCAACTATCCGCCCATTGCCTACATCCGCAACGACCGCATCGTGCGCAACGGGCTCCACGGCACGCATCAGGGCGAAAACCCGGTGCGTTTCTACGACAGCATCAACCCACGCGTGTTTGTCCTTAAGCTTACACCCGGCGTGAACCCGGGTATCCTGGACGCCCTTGCCGATAGCTACGATGCTGTAATTCTTGAGACCTTTGGCATTGGCGGTATTCCCGAGTTTGGTGAGTCCGGCGAGTCATTCCAGGAGGCGATTTTTCGCTGGGTCGGTTCGGGTCGCACCGTCGTTATGACCACGCAGGTCCCCGAAGAGGGCCTCGATCTGGGCGTTTATGAGGTCGGCCGAGCTTACGCCGATCATCCGGGTATTTTGCGCGGCGACGACATGACCACCGAGACGCTCGTGGCCAAAACCATGTGGGCGCTCGGCCAGTCACGTGATGCGGCCGAGATTCAGCGCCTGTTCTACAGCCAAGTCAACCACGACCGCATCCCGATGGCGTAATTCAGTTGTCGACGAGTATCCCCTATTCGATACCCTCGAGAAGCTCTGACACCGTCATGCCGAGTGCGGGCGCGATCTTAAATAGAACCTTGAGCGTGAAGTTTGCCGTCCCATCTTCGATTCGGTCGAGGTAGGGTCGGCTGATTCCTGTCGCCACACAAAAATCAACCTTGGAGATACCAAGGTCTCTGCGTGTCTCTTCGACCCGCCTGCCAAGAATCTGTTTCGCACGTTCGTCCATGCAGCCGAGTTTGAAATGGAGCCGAACATAAACGTAAACTATAGTTTACGTTTTGCCGAATACACAGGAGTTTTCTATGTCGGGTTCTTCGGTCCGCACGTACCGAGCCACGCTTCGTACAAACAGCGCACCGCCCAAGCTCGTCGTCGTTGAAGCAGAATGTCTTTCGCCCGATGAGCGCACAGCATTTGCATTGCTATCAAGTCGCGTCGCCGCCGTTCTGGTCCCTTGCCCGGCGCAAGGTGAACTTGCCATCCAATGCCAAGCGCACAGCTGCTCGCTCAATCAGGCTGCCGTAATCGTAACCAGCCAACGCGGCCTGTCGCTCCTTTTGGAAGCCGGCGTCGCGCTCTGCCTTCGCGGTGCCGGATACGAAAACGAGGCCGCCGCCGATGTAGTCTTTCAACCACGATCGAGCGGCGGCCTCGCAGCAGCCATCGAATATGCTTGCAGGCTCGTTGCCTAAAGGCGCAAGCTAAAAGCCCAGGCCAAAGCCCATACCGGTAATCGCCGAATACATAAAGTAGACGTTGATCACGTTGAGGAACACACCCGTGATGCAACCGTTACGCAGGTAGCGCTCGCACACGATGCGCGCCATGGCGGCGGAGTCATCATTGTTCTTTGCCTGGCGTCCCGCCGTAAAGTACGTCGCCACGCTCAGCAGTAGATTGAGCACCGGCAATGCCAGCAGCTCGTAGCTCTTGCCCCAGCGCGTCGCCTCGCCGGCGGCATTAAACTTCGTTGCCACCTCGGGACCAATGTTGGGGATAACACACGCTGCGACCACCAGCGGAATCACCGCAAGTACGAGCAGCGCAATACCCATGTAGCCAGCTTTTTTGCCATATTTAAACATATGCGTCGTCCTTACACGTTAAAGCGGAAGTGCACGACGTCGCCATCGGCCATGACATAGTCTTTGCCCTCGATGCGCAGCTTGCCGGCAGCCTTGGCGCCCTGCTCGCCACCGAGCTCGATGTAGTCGTCGTAGCCAATAACCTCGGCCTTAATAAAGCCGCGTTCAAAATCGGTGTGGATGACGCCGGCGGCCTGCGGGGCGGTCGCGCCCTGACGAACCGTCCAGGCCTTGACCTCCATCTCGCCAGCCGTAAAGAACGACTGCAGGCCGAGCAGCTTGTAGGCTGCCTGCGCGAGCACGTCCAGACCGGGCTGCTCCAGGCCCAGGCTCTCCAGATAGTCGGCGGCATCCTCGGGATCGAGCTCGGAGAGCTCGGCCTCAATCTTGGCGCAGATCGGCAGCGGCTTGACGCCATCGATGGGCGCCAGGTCCTCGTTGAGCATATCCTCGTCCACGTTGGCCACATACAGGATGGGCTTCATAGTGAGCAGGAACAGGCCCTTGGCGGCGGTACGCTCCTCGTCGGTCATCTCCATGGATGCGGCGCGCTTGCCCTCGTTGAGCCAGGCAAGCAGGCGCTTGGCAACCTCGAACTTGGGCATGAGCTCCTTGTCGCGCTTGGCCTCCTTCTCGAGTTTGGGCAGCTGCTTCTCGAGCGTGCCCATATCGGCCAGGATGAGCTCGGTCATGATGGTGTCGGCATCGCCGGCGGGGTCGACGAACTCGCCCGTGCGGCCCACCTCACGCATGACGTTGGGGTCCTTAAAGTAGCGCACGACCTCGCAGATGGCATCGGTCTCGCGGATGTTTGCCAAGAACTGGTTGCCCAGGCCCTCGCCCTCGTTAGCGCCCTTCACCAGACCTGCGATGTCGACAAACTCGACCGTCGCCGGCACAATGCGGCCGGGGTTGACGATGTCGGCGAGCTTTTGCAGGCGGCTATCGGGCACATCGACGATGCCCACGTTGGGGTCGATCGTGGCAAACGGGTAGTTGGCGGCAAGGCCGGTCTTTTTGGTAAGCGCGGTGAACAGCGTCGACTTGCCCACGTTGGGCAGGCCCACGATACCGATGGAAAGGGACACGACAGCTCCTTTTGGTACAGGTACTTCAAACTGCATAAGTATAGCGCCGCCGCAGCATCCGGGCGAATCCGGACACCACGACGGCGCAAATGAAGCAAAGATTGGGGTCGCTGGCTAGTCCGCGAGCTTTTCCACCTGGTCGAGCATCTTGTCCAGCTTGGCCTTTGCCTCGGCCTTGACCTTCTCAGCTTCTTCGTGAGCCTTCGCCTTCTGGGCGGCCTTTTCCTCGGCTTCGGGATCGACGACGACCAGATTGGACGCGTCATGCTCAACCAACTTGAGCGCATGCTCGGGGCACACCTTGACGCAGGCACCGCAGCCCAAGCAATACGTCGACTCCAACGCAAAGCGACCGCTTCCCACCAAATCGCAGGCAAACGTGGGGCACACGTTGACGCACTCGCCGCACGACGTGCACTTGTCAAAATCGCATTCCGGCGTGCTCACCTGCATGTTCTGGGCAAGCTCGGGGTGGTTTTGCAACGTCGAGAGCACCAGTTGGCGCCCGTGCGTAAGCGTACGGCGACGCTTGGTCGTCGTGGTGCCGCACATGGTGTTGAGCGTGCGCTCCAGCTGGGTAATCTGATGGCGATGAGCCTTGAGCTTTTGCGTCACCGAGGCCAGCGCCGCCGTCGCCGGATTGAGCTTGGTCACCGTCAGGCCCGTGGTGCGGGCAATCTTTTCCATGTACTCCTTGCGCTCGTACTCGCGACGCTTATGGCATTTGAGGCTCTTGGGGTCGACCTCCAGGCCCATACCCGTGCCGGACCACTCCTCGGCCTTCGCAATCGCCTCGCCCAGAATGTCCTCACCGCCGGTGTTGCGGCATTTATCGCACACGCCCAACGGCAGGTACACACTCACGTTGGGATAGTCCGCCAGTACCGAGAACCAGGTCTCAGCCGTAATATCGCCCACGCAGGCAACGACGACCTCGTTTTCGCGCGGCATGCGCTTGAGGGCGCGCGTGCAGGTGACGTAGGCGGTCTCGTGGCTCGTAGCCGCCGAGACAATATCGTCATACAGGTTTTTGGGCGCCAGGCGCGGCGAGATGATCGCCTCGGTCGGACAGACAGCGGCGCACAGGCCGCACTTGCGACAGGAGTCAAGGATCTCGATGGAGTCTTCCTCGACCTCGATAGCGTTGACCGGGCACACATCCATGCACGCGGTGCAGCCGCTCTTTTCGTTTTTGCAGGCCAGACACGGAATGGTGTTGCCGCGCGGGCGCTCCTTGTAGTCGGCAGGATTCCACTGCGGCGCCGATGGATCGAGTGCATCGGTCACACCGCCAAGCGGGTTTTTAAGAAAGTCGAAACCCTTGCTGATCTCGATAATGTCATCAAACAGATCGTGTTCCTGCGCCATGCGCGGCCCCTCCCTGAGCAGTGCAAACAAGCAAGAGATAATGATACGCTATCGGCCCACGCCTCGGGCAAATTACACGCGGCGCATCTTTGCGGCAAATAGCCCATGGTCTATCGCCGCCTCGATTGCACAAGGCCGATCAAGCGCCAAGCTATGCCTCACACATGAGCTCGACGAGCTTTTGCCTGGTCACCTTTGTCTGCTCGTTGGCCATGTTACGCTCGTTTCTAAAGACCGCATTTGCAACACCCTGCAGATCGGCATCGGAAATCTCGCTAAGGCCCAGCTCCTCGAGCGTGGTCGGCAAACCGACGCGCTGGCAAAACTCGAGCACCTGATTAAGCTCGGGCGCACGCTCCAGGCGTAGCTGCACCACCAGACCAAATGCCACGGCCTCGCCATGCATGGCCTTGCACTCGGGCAGGATCGTCAGACCGTTGGCGATGGCATGCGCCAACGCCAAGCCACCGCTCTCAAAACCGACGCCCGAGAGCAGAATATTGCACTCGATCAGGCGCTCAACCGCCGGCGATGTACGGCCCTTTTTGAGGTCGCGCTTGGCAGCGACGCCGCACTCCATGAGTGTGTCATAGCAGGCACGAGCCGCAACCAAGGCCAAGTGCCCCGGCGCGCCACCGTGCTCGTTGGTACCGTGCGCCGCGGCGCACGAACGCGCCTCGAAGTACGTTGCCAGTGCGTCGCCCATGCCAGCGACCGTCATACGCAGTGGGGCTGCCGCGACCACGTTGGTATCGACCACGACCAGGTCTGGATTCTTCTCGAGCATCAGGTAGTGGTCGAACGACCCATCCTCGTGATACAGCACCGAAATAGCGCTGCACGGACCGTCCATCGAAGCCGCCGTTGGGCATACGCACAACGGCACCTCGGCATAAAACGCAACGGCCTTGGCAATATCGAGTATCTTGCCGCCGCCAATGCCCACCACCATGTCGCAATACTCGGCCCGGGCTTCCTTAGCCATTTCGACAACGGCGTCTTCCGTACACGGACCGTCATAAATCTTAAAGAACGGCTCACTTAGATCTTCGTCCAGAAATCCATCGACGATCTGCTTGCACAGCCGATCCTCGGTGCCCTGGTCAAACAAGACATAAGCAGCGCAGCCCAACCATGACAAATACCTGCCCTGACGCGAAAGTTCGCCCGGCCCCTGAACATACCGGCCGGGACCGCCATAAACCATGGGAAGCGCCATACGAGAATCCGCCCTTCATCAAACAACGATTGGTGCAAAGTAACTTGCCCCCTGCACCAACTTGTGCATTGGAGACAGGCCACTTTGCACCATAGTAAAAAGGGGCAAAGCCATCTGCTTGCTTTGCCCCTTCCTTAGCTTGATTTACTCATCCATGAGATAGTAGTGGCCCAGCGCGTCGGCACCCAGGATGGCGTTTGCGACCATCTCGGGCGTCACCTCAAACGGCATGTTGCACATGGTGTCATCGGGTGCGCAGGCGGCCTCGGCAACAATCATGGCCTGCTCGCGCGTAAGCTCGGCAACGCCAAGTTCCTTCATCGTGACCGGCAGGCCCAGCTCAATGCAGAAGCCCAAGACTTCCTCGAGCTTCTCGGTCGGGGCATCCTCGAGTACCAGCTGGACGATGGTGCCGAAGGCGACCTTCTCGCCGTGATACATGCCGTGGCACTCGGGCAGCATCGTCAGGCCATTGTGGATGGCATGAGCAGCAGCAAGGCCCGAGCTCTCAAAGCCAATGCCCGAAAGCAGTGTATTGGCCTCAATGATGTGCTCAACGGCAGGCGTGAGCGCACCCTTCTCCAGCGCGACCTTGGCCTTGACGCCATCGGCCATGAGCGTCTCATAGCAGAGCTTGGCGAGCGCCAGGCCGGCCATTCCGCCCTTGCCGCCGGCGCAGGTGCCGCCGTCGGCATCGTGCGTCGCCTGAGCCTCGAAATAGGTTGCGAGCGCATCGCCCATACCGGAAACCGTCAGGCGCACCGGGCTCGCCGCGATAACCGTCGTATCCATAAGGACAATATTGGGGTTTGCCTTAAGGAAGAGGTACTTGTCGAACTGGCCGTCATCGGTGTAGAGCACCGAAAGCGCCGAACACGGGGCATCGGTCGAAGCAATGGTGGGGCAAATGATAACCGGGGACTCCAGGTAATAGGCGACGGCCTTCGCGGTATCGAGGATCTTGCCGCCACCAACGCCGACGATGATGTCGCAACCGTTGTCGCGAGCGAGCGCAACCAGGCGATCGACCTCGCCCTTGGAGCACTCACCGTTAAAGTCCTCAAACAGCAGCTCGGCCTTGACCTCGGCAAAACTGCCCTCGATCTTGGCACCGACGCGCTTCTTGCCCGAAGGCGTCACGATGACGAGGGCCTTAGCGCCGAGCGGCTCGACATAGGAGCCGAGCTTGGCCAGCTCGTCCGGACCCTGGATGTACTTGCTGGGGCTATTGAAAATTGCAGCCATAACTATCCCATTCTCTAAAAGAAAAAAGAAAGGGGCTCCGTACGGATACGTGCGGAGCCCCTCGTTACGATAACAAGAGTCGATTAGAAATCGATGTCGGTGTCGTAGTAGCAGGCCTTGAGGATCTTCTCGAAGTCGGCAGCCTTGGTCT
>CABUJH010000067.1 GCA_902491895.1 uncultured Collinsella sp.
GGCCAACGGTCGGCAGACCCTGCGTAATGTCGTCGACGCCGGCGACGCCGCCGGAGTGAATGGTACGCATCGTCAGCTGCGTACCGGGCTCGCCGATGGACTGTGCAGCGATAATACCCACCGCGGTGCCGATGGCAACCGGACGACGGGTGGAAAGATCCCAGCCGTAGCACTTCTGGCACACGCCGTACTTGGAGCGGCAGGTGAGCAGCGCGCGAAGCTTGACCTTCTTGAGGCCCGCATCGACCATCTTCTGGATGTCGGCGACCTTCTCGATGTAGCCGTCCTGCTCAAAGAGCACGGTGCCATCGGGAGCCACGACGTCCTCAATGAAGCAACGGCCGACGAGGTCGGTGTTGAGGTCGGTGGTGCCGGGGATGATGAGGTTGTAGGTGACGCCCTCGTGCGTACCGCAGTCCTCCTCGCGGACGATGACGTCCTGGGCCACGTCGACCAGACGACGGGTCAGGTAACCAGAGTCCGAGGTGTGGGATGCGGTATCGACCAGGCCCTTACGGGCGCCGTAGGTCGAAATGAAGTACTCGAGCGGCAGCAGGCCCTCGCGGAAGTTCGCCTTAATGGGAAGGTCGATCGTGTCGCCGGACATGTCTGCCATCAGGCCACGCATGCCGCCGAGCTGACGCAGCTGGGTCTTAGAACCACGGGCGCCGGAGTCGGCCATCATATAGAGCGGGTTCTCCTCGTCGAACAAGTCGAGCATGAGCGCTGCAACCTTGTCGGTACAAGCGGTCCACTCGTTAACGACTTCGATGTGGCGCTCCGTCTCGTTGATGAAGCCCTCCTCGAAGTACTCGTTGATCTGGTCGACGTTGGCCTGGGCGCGATCGAGCAGCTCCTGCTTCTCGGCAGGGATGAGAGCGTCCCACACCGAGATGGTGAGGCCGGCGCGGGTAGCGTAGTGGAAGCCGGAGTACTTGATGGCGTCGAGGATCGGGCCGACCTTGGCCTCGGGGTAACGATCGCAGCAGTCGGCAACCAGCTTGGCCACATCGCCCTTGACCATCTTGTAGTTCATGAACTCATAGTCTTCGGGCAGGCACTGGCGGTTGAAGATGATGCGGCCGATAGAGGTCTCGAAGCGCGCGGTCTTGTTGCCGGTAACGTCGTAGTCGACGAACTCGTTCTTGCCGTTCTTGACGCGGAAGATACGGGTGCCGTCCTCGTTGATGACGTTGGCATCGGCAGCGGACACGCGAACCTGGATCTTGGCCTGCATGTCGACCTCGGAACGGCAGTCATAGGCGTGCAGCGCGTCGTCGAAGCTGGCGAACACGTGGTTCTCGCCCGGCAGACCCTCGCGGACCTGGGTGAGGTAGTACACACCAATGATCATGTCCTGCGAAGGGATGTTAACCGGCTTGCCGGATGCCGGCGAGCGCAGGTTGTTCGCAGAGAGCATGAGCACGCGAGCCTCGGCCTGAGCCTGGCTGGACAGCGGCACGTGGACAGACATCTGGTCGCCGTCGAAGTCGGCGTTGAAGGGCGAGCAGACCAGCGGGTGCAGGTGGATAGCCTTGCCCTCGACCAGCACCGGCTCAAAGGCCTGGATGGACAGACGGTGCAGGGTCGGTGCACGGTTGAGCAGCACGACGCGACCGTCGATGACCTCTTCGAGGATATCCCACACAAAGGTGGCACCGCGGTCGATAGCGCGCTTGGCGCCCTTGATGTTCTCGACCTTGCCGAGCTCGACCAGGCGCTTCATGACGAAGGGCTTGAAGAGCTCCAGCGCCATGGTCTTGGGCAGACCGCACTGGTGCAGCAGCAGCTTGGGGTCGGTAACGATTACCGAACGGCCGGAGTAGTCGACACGCTTGCCCAGCAGGTTCTGACGGAAACGACCCTGCTTGCCCTTGAGGGCCTCAGCGAGCGACTTGAGCGGGCGACCGCCACGGCCAGAGACCGGGCGACCACGACGGCCGTTGTCGAACAGGGCATCCACGGACTCCTGGAGCATGCGCTTCTCGTTGTTCACGATGATCGCAGGGGCGTCCAGGTCGAGCAGGCGCTTGAGTCGGTTGTTACGGTTGATCACGCGACGATACAGGTCGTTGAGGTCGGACGCGGCGAAGCGGCCGCCGTCGAGCTGGACCATCGGGCGCAGATCGGGCGGAATGACCGGGATGACATCCAGGATCATGTTCGCGGGGCTGTTGCCGCCCTTCAGGAAGGCGTCAACGACCTCGAGGCGCTTAACGGCCTTCTCGCGCTTCTGCTTCTGGGAATCCTCGTCGGCGATGATGGCCTTGAGCTTCTCGGCCTCGGAGGGGAGGTCGATGGCAGCGAGCAGGTCGCGGACGGCCTCGGCACCCATACCACCCTTGAAGTACATGGAGTAGTAACGGGTCATCTCGCGGAACAGCGGCTCATCGGAGATGAGGTCGCGCTCGGTGAGCTTCATGAAGGCGTTGAAGGCGTCCGTGCGGAGCTGCTTCTCGTCCTTGCACTCTTCCTCGATGTCGACGATGCCAGAGGCGATCTCCTCGGGGGTCAGCGGCTCCTCGTCGGAGAACTCGTCAAAGTTCTCGGGGTTGCCCTGCTCCTTGAGGGACTCGATCTGGCGGGCGCACTCGGCATCGATCTCTTCCAGATCGGCGGCGAGCTCCTCGCGCAGGTCGTCAGCGTCGGCCTCGCGAGCCTCGTAGTCGACCTCGGTGATGATGTAGCTGGCAAAGTACAGAACCTTCTCGAGGTCCTTGGACTTGATGTCGAGCATACGGCTCATCGGGAAGCTCGTGGGGCTCTTGAAGTACCAGATGTGGGACACGGGAGCGGCGAGCTCGATGTGACCCATGCGCTCGCGACGAACCTTGGCCGAGGTGACCTCGACGCCGCAGCGCTCGCAGACGATGCCCTTAAAGCGGATGCCCTTGTACTTGCCGCAGGAGCACTCCCAGTCCTTGGCGGGACCGAAGATCTTCTCGCAGAACAGGCCGTCCTTCTCGGGCTTGAGGGTACGGTAATTGATGGTCTCCGGCTTCTTGACCTCACCGTGCGACCAGGAACGGATCTGGTCGGCGGAGGCAAGGGAGATCTTTACCGAGTCAAAATCAGTAGCTTCGAAATCTGCCACAGTCAACTACTCCTTATCAGTGGTCGTGGCGGCGACAGCCTCGGGTGCCTCGGCGGTCTCGGCATCCTGGGCCTCGACGTCGGTGTCAACGCCGGCGAGCGCAGCCAGGTCGTCGAGAGCAGAGGTCTCCTCGGCGGTCACAGGGGCGGAGGCGTCCTCGTCGGCATCGTGCATGGGCTCGATGTCCAGTGCGAGGGAACGGATCTCCTTGACGAGAACCTTGAAGGACTCGGGGATACCCGGAACCGGGACGTTCTCGCCCTTGACGATGGACTCGTAGGTCTTGACGCGGCCCACGGTATCGTCGGACTTGACGGTCAGGATCTCCTGCAGGACGTTGGCAGCACCGTATGCGTACAGTGCCCAAACTTCCATCTCGCCGAAGCGCTGGCCGCCGAACTGAGCCTTGCCGCCCAGCGGTTGCTGGGTAACCAGGCTGTAAGGGCCGGTCGAACGGGCGTGGATCTTGTCGTCGACCATGTGGCCGAGCTTGAGGATGTAGGACGTACCCACGGTAATGGGCTCGCGGAACTCCTCGCCGGTGCGGCCGTCGAACAGGCGGGTCTTGCCGCGCTCGTCAAGCTGGGTGACAAACTCGGGGCGCATGTGATCGCCAAAGGCAGCGGTGGCCTTGTTGAGCATGTTCTTGTTGGCGCGACGGATGACCTCGGCGATCTCGTCCTCCTTGGCGCCGTCGAAGACGGGCGTCGAGACGAAGAACGGACCGGGGACATACTTGTCGGAGTCGGCATCCTCGGTATCCCAACCGCAGGCAGCAGCCCAGCCAAGGTGGCACTCGAGCAGCTGACCGACGTTCATACGCGAAGGAACGCCCAGCGGGTTGAGGATAACGTCGATCGGGGTACCGTCAGCCATGTAGGGCATGTCCTCGACCGGCAGAACGTTACAGATAACGCCCTTGTTGCCGTGGCGACCGGCGATCTTATCGCCCTGCTGGATCTTACGACGCTGGGCGACGTAGACGCGCACCTGCTCGTTGACGCCGGGGGCCAGGTCGTCGCCGTTCTCGCGGCTAAAGCGGACGACGTCGATGACGCGGCCATAAGCGCCGTGAGGCATCTTAAGGGAGGTGTCGCGAACATCGTGAGCCTTGGCACCGAAGATGGCGCGCAGCAGGCGCTCCTCGGCGGTCAGAGCGCTCTCGCCCTTAGGCGTGACCTTGCCGACCAGGATGTCGCCAGGGCCGACCTCGGCGCCGATGCGGATGATGCCGTCCTCGTCGAGGTTGGCAAGCATGTCCTCGGAGAGGTTCGGGATCTCGCGAGTGATCTCCTCGGGGCCGAGCTTGGTGTCGCGGGCGTCGATCTCGTGACGGGTGATATTGATGGTCGTCAGCAGGTCCTCGGCCACCAGGCGCTCGGACACGACGATACCGTCCTCGTAGTTGAAGCCTTCCCACGGCATGTATGCCACGGTGAGGTTCTGGCCCAGTGCGAGCTCGCCATGATCGGTCGAAGGACCGTCGGCCAGAGGCTCGCCCTGCTCAACGGTGTCACCGACGCGCACGAGCGGACGGTGGTTGATGCAGGTGGACTGGTTGGAGCGCTGGTACTTGGCCAGGTGATACTCGTCCATGCCGCCGGCGTGCTTGACGATAATCTTGGAGGCGTCGGCATAGATGACTTCGCCGGCGTTCTTGGCCAGGGTAACCTCGCCAGAGTCCAGGGCGGCGCGACGCTCCATGCCGGTACCGACATAGGGAGCGGCGGGGTGAACCAGCGGCACGGCCTGACGCTGCATGTTGGCGCCCATGAGCGTACGCTTGGCGTCGTCGTGCTCGAGGAACGGAATCAGCGTGGCTGCGACGGAGAGCATCTGACGCGGCGAGACGTCCATGTAGTCGACGTCCTCGACAGGCACGTCGGCGGGAGCGCCGAAGGAGCCGTCGAAGTCGCGGGTACGGGCGATCACGGTATGCGGACGGACGATCTTGCCCTCGGCATCGGTCGTGATGAACTCGTTGGTCTTGGGATCGAGCGGCGTGTTGGCCGGCGCGATGACGTGCTTCTCTTCCTCGTCAGCGGTCATCCAGTCGATCTGGTCGGTGGCAACGCCGTTCTCGACACGACGGAACGGGGCCTCGATGAAGCCATACTCGTTGACGCGGGCGTAGAGGGCGAGCGAGCCGATCAGGCCGATGTTGGGGCCTTCGGGGGTCTCGATCGGGCACATGCGGCTGTAGTGCGAGTTGTGAACGTCGCGGACGGCCGTCGGCACGTTGGTGCGGCGGCTGGAGCCCGACTTGTGGCCGGCAAGGCCGCCAGGGCCGAGTGCGGACAGACGGCGCTTGTGAGTCAGACCGGTCAGGGGGTTCGCCTGGTCCATGAACTGCGAGAGCTGCGAGGAACCGAAGAACTCCTTGATAGAGGCCACGATCGGACGGATGTTGATGAGCGACTGCGGGGTGATCTCGTCGATGTCCTGGGAGCTCATGCGCTCACGGACGACGCGCTCCATACGGCTCATGCCGATACGGAACTGGTTGGCGACGAGCTCGCCGACGGTGCGAATGCGGCGGTTGCCAAAGTGGTCGATGTCGTCGACCTTGAAGCCCTGCTCGCCGGCAGCGAGGGACAGCAGGTAGCGAAGCGTAGCGACGATGTCCTCGTCGGTGAGCACCGTGACCTCTTCCTCGGTGGTGAGGTTGAGCTTCTTGTTGACCTTGTAACGACCGACGCGGGCCAGATCGTAGCGCTGCGGGTTGAAGAGCAGGCCCTCGAGCAGGCTGCGGGAAGCATCCACGGTGGGAGGCTCGCCCGGGCGCAGACGACGGTAAATCTCGATGAGGGCGTCCTCGCGAGTGAGGGCGGTATCGCGCTCGAGGGTGCGCTTGATCACATCGGAGTTGCCGAGCAGCTCGATGATATCGTCGTTGGTGACGGCGATGCCAAGGGCGCGCAGGAACATCGTGGCGCTCTGCTTGCGCTTACGGTCGATGGAGACCATGAGCTGGTCGCGCTTGTCGACCTCAAACTCGAGCCAGGCACCGCGGGACGGGATGATCTGAGCCTTGTAGATCTGCTTGCCCGAATCCATCTCGGAGCTGTAGTACACGCCCGGGGAGCGGACGAGCTGCGAGACGACGATACGCTCGGTACCGTTGATGATGAAGGTGCCCTGATCGGTCATCATGGGGAAGTCGCCCATAAAGACGAGCTGCTCCTTGATCTCGCCGGTCTCCTTGTTGGTGAGACGGACGTCAGTCAGAAGCGGGGCCTGATAGGTCATGTCCTTCTCGCGGCACTCCTCGACGGTGTGCGCGGGGTCGCCGAACTGATGCTCGCCGAAGGTAACCTCGAGAACATGGTTCTGACTCTGGATGGGGCTGGATTCCTTGAACGCCTCACGAAGGCCCTCGTCCTTAAAACGCTCAAAGGATTCCCTCTGAACAGAGATAAGGTTGGGGAGCTCCATGGCCTCCGGGATTTTCCCGAAGCTGACGCGCTTGCGCTCAGTGGCAGTGTATGCGTAGGTCACCAGGTTTTTCCTCCTTCACGGAAATGCTCGGTGGGTTGGCGAGGCATAGCTTCGCCAGTTATCGCAACCTAATAGTTTATCAGGTACCGACCGTTGGGCAAGAAAAGCCTTGACGCGATTGAGTTTTTGGAGTAGCAAAGTTTTTCGACAGAAAACACGCAGGTAGATGTATGTGTATCGAACATCTGTTCATATATTTTCTGTGAACAGAGAGCCGGCAATCGCAGCTCTTATAAAAAACGGGCGCGAACCGAGGTCCGCGCCCGTAAATGTCGATGCCCGAAGGCTTACTTGCGCATCAATCCGCCGCGCTCGTCGATGGCATCCCAGAAGGCATCGGCAAAGCGGGGGTCGCTTGCGGCCATGAGGGCGTTGGTGGCCATCCAGCCAGAGGGAGTGCCGGTGTCGTAGCCCGACAGCGGGTCAATGACGACGGCATACATGGCCTCGCGGTCGAGCGAACGGGCCATGGCGTCGGTGAGCTGGATCTCGCCGCCCTTGCCGGCCTGCTGATCTGCCAGCAGGTCCATGACCAGCGGGCTCAGCAGGTAGCGACCGACGATGTACAGATTGGACGGAGCCGCCTCGGGAGCGGGCTTCTCGACCAGACCGCCGATGCGCCAGACAGCGCCCGGCTCTGCATCGGCAACGTCCTCGGCACCCTCGAGCGAACCGACGCGCTCGCCGGCGATAACGCCGTAGCGGCTGACTTCCTCGGGTGAGCAAGCAGCGACGGCGATAACCGAAGCGCCACCGTGCTCCTTGGAAACGGCGAGCATCTTGTCGCAGATGTCGCGGTTAGGCACAACGTAGTCGCCCAGAAGAACCAGGAAGTTCTCCCCTGCCACGGCGTCGGCAGCAGAGCGAATAGCATGGCCGAGGCCCTTGGGCTCGTACTGATAACGGAAGTCGACCGGCATACCGCCAGCGTGGGCGACGGCATCGGCATAGGCGTTCTTGCCGCGCTCGCGCAGCAGGTTCTCGAGCGAGCGATCGGGCTGGAAGTAGTTCAGTAGCTCGGGCTTACCGGGAGAAGTAACGATGATGGCATCGTCGACTTCCTCGGGGTCGAGCGCCTCCTCGACGACGTACTGAATGACGGGCTTGTCGAGCACCGGCAGCATCTCTTTGGGCGTGCACTTGGTGCCAGGCAGAAAACGCGTGCCAAGACCGGCGGCGGGGATGATTGCCTTCATGTTATTCAAAGATCCTTTCGCAGGCGCAAAAGCGCCCCATGCGTGCGGCACACAGCCGCAGACCAAATTGCGATACCTAAGCATCTTACCGCTGGAACTATATGTCGCTACAAGGCAGAGACAATTCTTCAGCAGGTCAACGCAAATTATTGCTCGAATGGTGCAATTTTATTGCCCAACGGCAGGGCGCCCGATACGACGCAAATCACAAAATATGGCAGTTTGGGCAACCGATGCCGAGGGACCGAAAAACAAAAAAGACGGGGCTCGCAATGCGAACCCCGTCTTTAAAGAAATCTGGCGAGAAAGCCTGATTACTTGAGGGTGACAGCAGCGCCAGCAGCCTCGAGCTTCTCCTTGGCAGCCTCGGCGTCCTCCTTCTTGGCACCCTCGAGAACAGCCTTGGGAGCGCCCTCGACGACCTCCTTGGCCTCCTTCAGGCCAAGGTTGGTGAGCTCACGGACGGCCTTGATGACCTGGATCTTGTTGTCGCCGAAGCCCTCGAGCACGACGTCAAACTCGGTCTTCTCCTCGGCCTCAGCAGCGCCAGCAGCGGGAGCGGCGACAACAGCGGCAGGAGCAGCGGCGGAAACGCCGAAGGTGTCCTCGATAGCCTTGACGAGCTCGGAAGCCTCGAGAAGGGTCATTTCCTTAAGAGCATCGATGATCTCATCGGTGGTAAGCTTAGCCATTTCTAAGTCCTTTCGGTTTCCGTGTCTGTGCACGGAGATCAGTTAAAACACGACGCGAACGCGCCAGGGGTGCGGCGTTGCCGCCGCGGGTGAAAACAGCAACTAGGCTGCCTTCTGCTCGGAGACCTGCTGGATCGAACGAGCGAGACCAGAGGAAACGCCGTTGACGCAGACAGCGATGTCGCGAGCGAAACCGGAGATAAGACCGGCGATCTGGCCGAGAAGCTGATCCTTGGTGGGCAGCTCGGCGATAGCCTTAACATCATCAGCGGAAACGGCCTTGCCGTCGGAGATACCGCCCTTGATCTCAAGGACGCCCTTGGACTTAGCGGAGAAGTCCTTAAGGGCCTTAGCGGCCTCGACCGGCTCGGACTCGTAGAACACATAAGCGACGGGGCCGGCGAGAATCTCGTCGAGCTCGGGCTGCTCCTGGTTCTTGAGGGCGATCTTGACCAGGTTGTTCTTGTAGACCTTCATCTCGGCGCCGCACTCGCGAAGCTGATGACGCAGCTCCTGAGCCTGCTTAACCGTCAGACCGTTGTAGTTGACGACGAACAGACCGGCGTTCTCGGCGATACGGGACTCGATCTCTGCAACCTTGTCGATTTTGTACTGCTGGGGCATGAATTACACCTCCTCGAATTCTTTCCGGGCACGGTCCGCCACAAGGACGTGACGGGGGCATGTCCAAAAAGAAAGCCCCCGCGCTGCATGAGCGACGGGGGCGAGAAGACATATCTACTCGACCACCTCGGCTGGCGGGATATCCCATTAAGCTCGCGGGCAATGCCCGTTTGCACCGGCTGTCTCTGGCAGC
>CABUJH010000068.1 GCA_902491895.1 uncultured Collinsella sp.
CGGCAGTCTTCACATCGGCGTTCGCTGCATCGAGTTTTGCCTGCGCGTCCTCGACGGCCTTCTTGGCGGCCTCGTACCCATCCATGGCCTGGAGCTTGGCCTTGGCGTCATCGAGGGCTTTCTTGGCTTCGTCACGCTTTGTGTTGGCATCCTTGAGCGCCTGGGTCTTTTCATCGACGCTCTTGTTGGCCTGATCGAGCTGATCGTTCAGGTCGCCCAGCTTCTTCTGCTGTTGCTCGGCCTTGTCGACGGCCGCCTTAAGCTCGTCGATCTTCTCCTGAAGCGCGGCGACTTCTGCCGCGTTCTGCTCGGCCGTGTTGTCGCTCAGGGCCTTTGCAGCATGGTCTCTTTGCTGCTGCGCCTGCTTTTGAGACTGGCCCGCCGCGTCGGCCTTCTTCTGGGCCGCATCGTAGGCGGCCTGAGCGTCCTTGAGCTGCTTTGCCGACTCCTCGGCCAGCTGGGCAGCCGTCTTTACGACCGCCTGGTTACCGGCGACAACGGTGTTCTCTACAGAACTACCCCCCCTGAACAGAATCGCCGTTATCGGTTGACGGTGCAGCAATTGCCGCCAGCGGCGACATGAGCGGCTGAGCGATGAGGCCCGCCGTCAAAACGGTTGCGACGGCGCGGTTGGCAACGCCTTTGACGTTGACGGCCTTGGCCCGAGGCTCAAAGTGCTGCGGGCTATAGTTTGCCACGGCTTTCTCCCTTTGACACGGATGTATACATACACGTTAAAGTGTAGGAGCCAATTTTTGAATTCTGTTGCGCAACATTGGCAACCGTCTGATCTTTTGAGACTGGCACCTCATGACATCACAATTTCGACACATATGAGGGAGTTCGTGAATCATATTTTCGTGAGGTGGCATCCGCTTTGCCATGTACGCTTGTTCTTACGTCATCCGCCCCGCCAGCCGGCATCCAACTAGCGCCCTGCCCGCCTCGGTGTAAAGTAAGGCCGACGGGCGGGATACGCGGCCCGTGCCAGAGCGAGGTGGACATGGAACTCGACAAACAACAGCTCAAGCGATTGCGCGAACGCCATCACCGGCGCCATGGCATCCGTCCCGCCCACAGTGAGGTCATGGAGAACGCCGGCCGCTTCCTGAGGCGCGCATTCAACATTCGCGAGGGTCGCGCCCCCTATCACGTGATTCGCAAGCGCTTTGTAAATGGAGCGCGCCTGACCGGCTCTCATCTGTGCATCCTCATCATCGCCATGCTCATCGCGAGCATCGGCCTCGATATCGATTCGGACATCGCCATCGTGGGCGCCATGCTCATCTGCCCGCTCATGGGCTCGGTCCTTGCCATGGCATACGGCATCGCCACGCTCGACCGCGAGATTACCGTCGAGGCCGTCGCCGGTCTTGCCTTGCAGATGGCCTTTTGCCTGGTCACGTCCACGCTATACTTTAAGCTCTCGCCGCTTGGCACCACCACGGCCGCCATCATCGACAACTCGGCACCCACCGTCTGGGACCTTACCGTCGCGCTCGCGGGCGGCTTTGCAGGCGGGCTGGGTAACTCACGCGACCAGGAACCCGCCACGCTCATTGCCGGCGTAGCCGTTGCGACCGCGCTCATGCCGCCCCTGTGCGCGGCGGGTTACGGCATTGCCATCGCGAGCGGGCCGCTGTTCCTCTCGGCCCTCTACGAGTTTGGCATTAACGTCGTCTTTATCGCGCTGGCGGCCGAAGCCGTATTGCTTCTTTTACGTGTACCGCTCAAGCGCGACCTCAACGGCGACGGCATTGTGACCGCCGAGGAAAATGCCGAGGTCGATGAGCTGTCACACAAGGTGCGCCGCCGCATCATCGTGGGTACGGTGATCTTTGCCATCCCCTGCATCGTTATGACCGCGGGGTCCGTTGGCTCGGCGCAGGCCGGCGTGCAGGACGGCTACGGCATCACCGAAACCACGCGCGAGCTTGCCGCGGTGCTGCCGGGCTTTAAGGACTACACCGTCGCCGTCGAGACCTCGGCTACCGAGGGCGACAAGGAGGGCCTTGTCGAGCGCGAGATTGTCGCCCACGTGACGACAAGCGAGACGCTCGGGGAGCACGACCGCCGCGTAGCCCGCAAGCTCATCGACCTCAACGTGCCCGAGCTCGATCGCGTGGAGTTTGACGTAAAGTGATGCCGGCGCGGGACGAGTGCTCGCACGGACGCAAGTTACGACGAGGCGCAGACGCGATACGGACACGAGCAAATAGCGGGGTACAGTTCACACCCGAGCTCCGCTCGCTGTTTTATTGCCGTGAATCAGACGTCCGCATCGACATCGCCAGACTCCACCGTAAACGCCGGATCGGTGCTCACAAGATAAAATCGGGTCACCTTAGTATTTCTAATTAGGTAAATCTGCCCCTGATTGCGTCGGCGCGATATATACGCAACGTGAACCGTGCCGAATTCTTCGCCGTTTTCCTTCTTTAATACCAGGATATTGGGATCATCCGTACGCTTAAACTGCCCGTCTGTGCAGATTCCGTCTTTGTTGACCAGTTGCCATCGACAGCCATCCTCCTCAAGAAAAGCCAGGGTTTCCCGACTCGTTTTGTCATCCCGATAGAAACCATCAATGGCAAACCCTTCGGAAGCGCATTCCTGCATATAGGACGTTTCTCGGCTTATAGCAAACAGCCCTGTAGCGCCCAGGAGCACAGCCAGGCAGACCACTGCAAGGGCTATCGAAATAGCACAGCGACCCATGTTAGCCCAACCGATAGTTGTTTAACGGAGCGCGAAACATACCTGGAACCTCCGATATCAGGGAGAACGTCGCCAGCAGGCTGGCGACAACTATATGTTTCTGACATCAAACCATATGGCTGCCACTCGCGGAGGGGGCATCGGCGAACGGCGTGTTTTCATACTCCATTGGTCAAACCTAAGCGCGGCCCTACAGCTCGTACTTGTACACGCGGTAGATATACTTTTCGGCTTCCATCTCGTAGGTGGCGATGGGCAGTCCGCAGCGATCATCTCGTCGTTTGGCAGATAGGTCACGCTGTGCTGGCCCGCGTTGAGCGAAAAATCGCCCTGGGCTTGCAGCAGCTTGTCCTCAAAGCCCGAGCCGGCCCAAAAATCGGGCAAGCCCACGGAAGGCTGTAGCAAGGTCATTTGCGCAACATATGTCCAGCAAAAACGGGTAGTAGCCGGCACGGCTACCACCCGTTTGCCTCATATCTAGCCCAAAGCAGGCCAACTACTTCTTAATGCCGCGTCCCAGACGCTTGGCGACCGATGCAACGGCCTCCTCGCTGGCCGGTCCGCAGCTCACGCAGCCATCGTGGGCACGCATCTGGCCGGTGACCTCGTCCATCGCGAGCGGCGCCACCTTCTCGAGCTTAAAGCCCTTACCGGCGCGCATGTTCTCCTTGGCCACGCTAATCATGAGCTTGATGCGGTTGAGCTGGTTGACCTCGGATGCACCGGGGTCGTAGTCCACCGCGACGATGTTGCTCTCGGGGTGCTGGCGGCGCAGCTCCTTGATCACGGCCTTGCCCACCACGTGGTTGGGCAGGCACGCAAAGGGCTGCGTGCAGATGATGTTGGGTGCGCCATGGTCGATCAGGTCGAGCATCTCGGCCGTGAGTAGCCAGCCCTCGCCCATGTTGTTGCACACCGAGAGCACCGTGCGGGCCTTGTCGGCCATAGTGCCGATGCGCTCGGGCGCCTCAAAGCGGCGGGACTTCTCGAGCATCTCCTCCACCGGCGTACGCATCCAGTCCACGAGCTTGATGAGCGCCTGCATGCCCGCACGCGTTGTAGCAGAGCTACCCAGCTCGTCCTTCTGTAGCTCGGCGTTGCTCATGGAGTACAGGAAGAAGTCGAGCAGGCCCGGCACCACTGCCTCGCAGCCCTCGCGCTCGATAACGTCGACCACGTGGTTGTTGGCCGTAGGGTGGAACTTGACCAAGATCTCACCGACCACGCCCACGCGGGGCTTGGCGCCCTCGCCCACGAGCGGCATGGTGTCGAACGCGCGGATGGCCTCGCGGCACAGCTTGGTGTAGTTGTGGCGGTTAAACTTGGGCGCCAGCTTGCGGGCGCGCGCCATGTACTCCTCGTAGAGCGCATTGGCGGCACCGGGCGTGGCCTCGTACGGGCGGCAGCGGTAGAGCATCTGCATCATCACGTCGCCAAAGAGCACCGCGTAGACTGCCTGCTTAAGCAGCGCCGGCGTAATCTTAAAGCCGGGGTTGTCCTCGCCGAGCGCCACGGCCGAAAGCGAGATCACCGGAATCTCGGGGTGACCGCTCTCGCGCAGGGCCTTGCGGATGAGCGCGATGTAGTTGGTGGCACGGCAGCCGCCGCCGGTCTGGCTGATGACCACGGCCGTCTTGGACAGGTCGTACCGACCGCTCTCGATGGCCTCCATGATCTGGCCCGTCACCAGGATCGACGGATAGCAAATGTCATTGTTCACGTAGCGCAGGCCGGCCTCAACGGCATCGTGGTCAGTCGAGGGCAGCAGCTCCAAGTTGTAGCCGGCACCACGGAACACCTCTTTGACCAGGTCAAAGTGAATCGGCGCCATCTGCGGGCACAGGATGGTGTAGCCCTCGTCGCGCATCTGCTCGGTAAAGGGCACCTTGGGCCACGCGGTCGAAGCGCTCTCGCGCTGAGCCTCAAACGTGTACTTGCGGCTCGCGAATGCGGGGGCATCCGTGGAGGGCGCCACCGGCGCGGCATCGCCCTGCTCGTAGGCCTCACCCGCGGCCGTGGCCTCGGCCAAGCGCTCGGCCTCCTGGTCCTTGAGCGCTGCCATGAGCGAGCGAATACGGATACGCGCGGCACCCAGGTTAGACACCTCGTCGATCTTGAGCACGGTGTAGATCTTGCCGCTGGCCTCCAGAATCTCCTGCACCTGGTCGGTGGTCAGAGCGTCCAGGCCGCAGCCGAAAGAGTTGAGCTGAATCAGGTCCAGGTCGTTGCGCATCGTCACAAAACGGGCGACGGCGTACAGGCGGCTGTGGTACATCCACTGGTCAACGACGCGAATCGGACGCTCGGGCTTCACCAGGTGTGCAAGCGAATCCTCGGTAAAGACCGCAAAGCCAAAGCTCGAGATAAGCTCGGGCAGGGCATGGTTGATCTCGGGGTCGTTATGGTAGGGACGACCGGCGAGTACGATGCCGTGGCCGCCGTGGTCCTCGACCCACTTGAGAGCCTCCTCGCCCATGGTCTGGATGTCCTCGTGGAAGCGCGCATCGGCCTCAAAGGCAGCGTTGACGGCGGCATCGACCTCGGAGCGCGTGATCTTGGGACCGCGCACGCGACCGCGACCGGCTTGCGCATCGGCCACACGGTCGACGGCGAGCACCTGGTACAGACGGCGCTTGAGCTCGGTCTTGTCGTGATAAGGCACAAACGGGTACAGGAACTCGATGTTCTGCTCGCGGATCTCGTCGATATTGAGCGCCAGCGCCGTGGGGTAGCTCATGACGATGGGGCAGTTATAGCAGTTGCCAGCCGTCGGATCCTCCTTGCGCTCCCAGCGCACGCACGGCATCCAAATAAAGTCGACATCGCGGTCGATGAGGTTCATCACATGGCCGTGGCTCATCTTGGCCGGATAGCACACGCTCTCGGACGGCATGGACTCGATGCCCGCCTGGTAGGTCTTCTTACTCGACTGGTCGGACAGCTGCACGCTAAAGCCCAGGCACGTAAAGAACGCATGCCAGAAGGGGTAGTTCTCGTACATATTGAGCGCGCGCGGGATACCCACGGTGCCGCGCGGGGCCTCGTCGGGGCTCAGCACCTCGCGGTTAAAGAGCAGCTCGTTTTTCTTTTTGAAGAGGTTGGGGGCCTCGGTCTTCTGCTTTTTGTGGCCGGCACCCTTCTCGCAGCGGTTACCGGTAATGAAGCGCCTGCCGCCGCCAAAATCGTTGACGGTGAGCTGGCAGTTGTTGGAGCAACGGCCGCAGCGGACATGCTTTTGTGTCACGGTGAGGTGCGCGATGTCCTCGGCCGAAAGGATGGTCGAGGTGCCGTCGGCACCAGCGCGATCGCGGGCGAGCAGGGCCGCACCATAGGCTCCCATGCAGCCGGCGATATCGGGGCGCACGGCGTGAACGCCGGTGAGCTGCTCAAACGCGCGCAGCGTGGCATCGGACATAAAGGTGCCGCCCTGGACGATCACCTGGCTACCGATCTCCTTGGGATCGCGCAGCTTAATAACCTTGAACAGCGCATTCTTGATGACGGAATAGGACAGGCCGGCGGCGATGTCGCCCACCGTGGCGCCTTCCTTTTGCGCCTGCTTGACGCGCGAGTTCATAAAGACCGTGCAGCGACTTCCCAGGTCGACCGGGGCCTTGGCATGGATGGCAGCGTCGGCGAACGCGCGCACGTCCATGTTCATAGACACGGCGAAGCTCTCGATAAAGCTGCCGCAGCCCGACGAGCAGGCCTCGTTGAGCATGATGTGCTCGATGACGCCGTCCTTCACGCGCAGGCACTTCATGTCCTGGCCGCCAATGTCCAGAATGAACTCGACGCCGGGCAGGAACGCCTTGGCGCCGCGCAGGTGCGCGACGGTCTCGATCTCGCCGGAATCGGCCTTGAGGGCCTCGATGAGCAGTGCCTCGCCGTAGCCCGTGGTAGTCACGTGGCCGATAGTGCAGCCGGCGGGGATGTGGTTGTAGAAATCGGCCATGATGACCTTGGCCGTGCCCAGGATGTCACCGTTGTTGTTGCCGTACCAGGTGTGCAGCAGCTGACCGTCCTCGCCCACGAGCGCGGCCTTCATGGTGGTGGAACCGGCGTCGATGCCGATGAACACGCGGCCGGTGTAGCCTTCGAGCTTGCCCTTGGGGACGACCTCAGTGTCGTGGCGGGTTTTGAACTCAGCAAAATCCTCGTCGGTGGCAAAGAGCGGATCCAGACGCTCGACCTCGGCACCCTGCGTGTCACCCAGGGCATCGATGGCCTCGATGAGCTGCGGGAACGTGCTGAGCTTGTTGGACTCGTGCGCCATGGCGGCGCCGCTCGCCACAAACAGGTGAGCGTTTTGGGGCACGATGCGGTGTTCCTCGTCCAGGTTGAGCGTGAGGTAGAAGCGGTGGCGCAGCTCGGAGAGGTACTGCAGCGGGCCGCCCAGGAACGCGACGTTGCCGCGGATGGGACGGCCGCACGCCAGACCCGAGATGGTCTGGGTCACGACGGCCTGGAAGATGGAAGCGGCCACGTCCTCGGGGCGGGCACCCTCGTTGAGCAGCGGCTGGACGTCGGTCTTGGCAAAGACGCCGCAGCGGCTGGCGATGGGATAGATGGTAGTGGCGTTGGCCGCGAGTTCGTTAAGGCCGCTGGCGTCGGTGTGCAGCAGAGTGGCCATCTGGTCGATGAACGCGCCCGTGCCGCCGGCGCAGGTGCCGTTCATGCGCTGCTCGATGCCGTTGTCGAAGTAAATGATCTTGGCGTCCTCGCCGCCCAGCTCGATGGCAACATCGGTGGCCGGGATAAGGGTCTCGACGGCGCGTTTGCTGGCGATGACCTCCTGGACAAACTCCAGGTCGAGCCACTGGGACAGCAGCAGGCCGCCCGAGCCGGTAATGGCGCAGGTCATTTGGGCAGCCGGCAGCACGGTCGCAGCGCCCTCGAACAGGTCGCGGGCGCAGGCACGGACGTCGGTATGGTGGCGCTGGTACTTGGCGTAAACGATTTGGTTGTCGTCGTTGAGCACGGCGAGCTTAACGGTGGTGGAGCCCACGTCGATGCCCAGGTGCAGGTTGCCACGAGCGTTCTCGGGGTTGAAGATCGCGCCTTCGGGGGCGTGGGCGGCGGCTACGGGCTCAGCGGCGGTAGCGGGCTCGCTGGCGACGGACGTCTCCCCTGCCGCGTTCTTGGCATCGGCAACTGCCTCGGCAACTTTCTCGGCAGCCGCGGTCGCGGCCTTCTGCGCGGCGTCCACCACGGCGGGCGCGGCCTCGCGCGCGGCAGCGACCATACGGTCCTTGATGCCCTCGACGAGTTTGCTCATTGTCTCTCCTCTTAGTTGTTGGACTCGACGACTGCGGCGGTGTCGGCCGCGTCCTCGAGCTGCAGATTCAATAGCTTCATGCCGTATTCCGGCACGTTGATATCGATGGGTTGGCCATACAGGTCGCCGGGGCGCACAAAGGCGATAACCGTCATAATGCGCGCCATGGTCTCGGGCGATTCGGTGAGCCCACGCTCAAACCAACGCTGGATCATGCCGACCTCGGCACTCACGACATAGGTGACGTAGTAGTCAAAGAAGGTGCCCAGCGCCAAGCCCAAAATGCCCGTCTGCGCGCGCGGCACCACGGCCTCGCGTGCGGTATCGATGATCTTTTTAATAAAGGCGGGGTCGCCGCCCGGGCCCAGCAGCGATCCGATTAAATCGCGGTTGGCCGCAAGGTAGCGCAGCAACTCAACCGAACCGGGTGCCGGCTCGAGCTCATCGATGTTGTGATAGAGATCGGGCAGCTGAGCTGCGGTGATGAGCTCAATGCGCTCACGGATCTCGGCCAGCAAGCCGTCCTCGATTTGATTGATAAAGTCGGGGATATCGCGGTAGTGCGAATAGAACGTGCGGCGCGTAAGGCCAGCGCGCTCGGTGAGCGACGCGACATTAATGCGCGAAAGGTCGCCGCTTTCGGCAAGCTCGCTGGCAAGTGCCTGGCGAAGGGCACGCTGCGAGCGAAGGGACCGGCGATCGCATTTCTCGAGCTGGGACAAACGTCCTCCTTGTTACTCAGCCTGTGCGCTATTGCACAGTGCGAGTATTATTGCACACCGTGTGCATCAACACGTAAAGGCAATATTTGGGATGTGACGAAGGGGCAGCCTCTTTGTCACATTCAGCGACCGCCTAGGTTGTGCCAGTTGTGCCTGGTTGATTTCCGATCTCAGCCGAACACATTGAGCAAATAGGCCATTCCCGCAGTT
>CABUJH010000069.1 GCA_902491895.1 uncultured Collinsella sp.
TCCGCACATGTGCGGATGAATGTGGGAGGTGTTCGGATGAAGTTGATAATCAAGGCGTTGCATCTAGCTGTTCACCCGGAAGAGTATGACGATAGTGCGCCTCAACGGTATCGATATAATAGTTACGAGCTTTGGGAACGATTACCTGTGAATTTGTTGAGTCAAATACTTCCTTAAAATCCTCGCTACCCGCAATTAGATCAAAAGGATTTTTGGATTTTGCCTTTGACGGATCAATGGTTTTAAAATGCCGCCTGTAGTGTACCAAGCCCTTATAAAAGGAACTACAATTCTTCCAAAGCCAGTACATCCCAGTAAGCTCAGAATAAGAAGCGTTTTTTTGAGAGATATTATCCCCCAGGTTATCCTGCTGCATGTCCAAACAAACTTCCGGATGCAAATCTGCCCCAACGTGAAGAGGGAGATAACACTTATCGTTCGGCATGCAATACGGCTTATGAGCTGCAACAGCAACCGTAATATCCTTCTGTGACGACAATTGTCTACCTTCCACTTTTACGTTTTCCAAACATGGCACCAAAAGTGCCAGCGAAGCATTTCCAGTCCATACGGAAGCAGCGATTCTGAACGTAGCGAAGTTCTATCTTTTGCCTCAGACCACTCTCAAAGGTCGCTTCATTGCGATCAGTCGCTTGCCAAAGTCCAGTAATTCCAGGCTGAACTGAGAGCAGTTCAGCCTTTTCTTCATCCGAAAAATGCTGCTCAAGCTCATCCCTTGTAATGGGACGGGGGCCAATGACTGAAAGATCGCCGTTCAGCACATTGAGAAACTGAGGCATCTCATCGATGGAGCATTTACGAATGAATTGACCAATCTTGGTAATGCGGGGATCATCGTCGACTTTGCGTTCGACTTCCCACTGATGTAGCTGCTCAGGACTCAAATACTTCTGCACATCACCCGCATCGGCGACCATACTACGAAGCTTGAAAATCTTGATAGTCCTTCCGCCTTTGCCGACGCGCTCTTGCGTATACATGGGGCTGCCGGGCGATTCAAGGCTAATGAGTGCGCACGCAATAGCGATAGGGATAAGCAGTAGTACGCTCATCAAAAGACTGAATACAAGGTCAAACAGCCTCTTAATAAAGCGGTAGCCAAGCGTACCGCTCGGTTTAATCTCTTTAATAGCCAGTGCGTCCCCCACAGATACACAGCTCTCTGTTACTTCTTTAGCAGCCACAGTCAAACTTACGTCCCCGTTCCCCAGGGATCCCCCAATCGGTAAATTCAAAAATGCGAACGAATAGCTGGTGCAACGTCTCCCTTACGTTTTGCTGGGAACGTCGAGCGGTAGCAGCTCCCTAAATGTGGAATCGCCCTCGCCCACGTCTACCAGGCACCAACGTTTATGACGGTCGATCTTCTTCACGCGGGCCTCTTGCCCCACAAGTGGACCCTGCTCTATGTGCAACACACCGTCTTCTATGCGCGCCACGCTGTTGCGCACCACGCCGTCGTCGTCCAGCACGCTGCGGTACCAATCCTGTGCATCGTCCGGCATGGGCATGTACGCCCGCTCCCTACTGCCGGCGATGCGACAGCCAAAGCTCAACTGAGCCAGGGCCCTATCGAGCGCGGCAGCATCGTGCGTGGCGACGAAGAAGTATTCCTTGTACATGGGTTTGGTTTGGAGCGACCAAGCGCCGTCCCGCTTAAACCAGAACTCCTTTTGCATCACAAAAGCGTCCTGCATTAGGTTGTGCGGGATAATGCGGCGGACCTTTTCGCAGGTCTCGCGCTCTTTTCCATGGGGGGTATGGACCAGATACCAGCGGACGCGGCCGTGCTGGCTGTTGGTGGCGGCGCCGTTAAATGCGCCCGGCAGCTGCTCTTGGCGCCGTGCCGTCTGCTCCATGTTCTCGCCCCCTCTTTTGGCTTTGCGATGCACGCAAATGCAGGGGCGTTTAGAACAGGCTTCTCGCTCGCAGCTAGGCGCAGTCGCAAAAGTACAGGTTTTTGTATCTTTCGACAGACGACATTATACGAGCAATTAATCAGCGTTTGCCCAGATTACGCAAAATGTACTGCTAGTAGGTACATCTCCATACCCCTCTATAAAAACCTGTACCTTTTTGTGCAACAAAAAAAGCCGCTCAACCAGCGGCTTTTCTCATTTTGGCATGAAAAAAGGCGACCGCCCTTTGTGGACGGTCGCCTTTAGTTAATTGTTGTGAAGTTTGCCTTAGGCGCGGGTCTTGATCTCCTCGGTCACCTTGGCAACAAACTCGTCAACGCTCATCTGAACGGTCTCGTTGGAGCGATCGCGGACGGAGATGTTGCCGGCCTCGACCTCCTTCTCGCCCAGGATGAGCATGTAGGGCACGCGGTCGATGCTGCGGGCCTCGCGGATCTTGTAGCCGATCTTCTCGTCGCGGTCGTCGCAGACCACGCGAATGCCGGCCTGCTCCAGCTTGGCGCACACCTCGTGGGCGTAGTCGCGGCTCTTCTCGGAGACGGGAAGCGCCTTGACCTGCACGGGGGCCAGCCAGGTGGGGAACTTGCCCGCAAAGTGCTCAATCAGAATACCGATGAAGCGCTCGATGGAGCCAAAGCACACGCGGTGCAGCATGATCGGGCGCTTCTTGGTGCCGTCGGCGTCCACGTACTCTAGATCAAAGTTGAGCGGCATCTGGAAGTCGAGCTGGACGGTACCGCACTGCCAGGTGCGGCCGAGCGAGTCCTCCAGGTGGAAGTCGATCTTGGGGCCGTAGAAGGCGCCATCGCCCTCGTTGACCTCGTAGTCCATGTGCAGCTGCTCCAGAGCGGTGCGCAGGCCCTCCTCGGCACGAGCCCAATCCTCGTCGGAACCCATGGAGTCCTCGGGGCGGGTGGAAAGCTCAACGTGGTACTTAAAGCCAAACTTCTGGTACACGGAGTCGATGAGGTTGACCACGCCCACGATCTCGTCGGTCAGCTGGTCGGGACGCACAAACAGGTGGGCGTCGTCCTGGTTAAAGCAGCGCACGCGGAACAGGCCGTGCAGGGCGCCGCGCAGCTCGTGGCGGTGCACCAGGCCAATCTCGCCGGCGCGAATGGGCAGCTCACGGTAGGAGTGCGGCTTGGAGGCGTACACCAGCACGCCGCCCGGGCAGTTCATGGGCTTAATGCAGTACTCTTCGTCGTCGATGACGGTGGAGTACATGTTGTCCTTGTAGTGGTCCCAGTGGCCCGAGGTCTTCCACAGCTGCTTGTTCATGATGAGCGGCGTGGAGATCTCCACGTAGCCGGCCTTGTGGTGGATCTCGCGCCAGTAGTCCAGCAGCGTGTTCTTAAGGATCATGCCGTTGGGCAGGAAGAACGGGAAGCCGGGGGCCTCGTCGCGCATCATAAAGAGGTCCATCTCGCGGCCGATCTTGCGGTGGTCGCGCTTCTTGGCCTCCTCCAGCATGTGCATGTGCTCGTCGAGCTCTTCCTTGGTGGCAAAGGCGACGCCGTTGATGCGGGTGAGCATCTTGTTGTCCTTGTCGCCCTTCCAGTAGGCGCCCGAGACGCCGGTGAGCTTAAAGGCCTTCAGCGCCTTGGTGTAGCAGATGTGGGGGCCGACGCACATGTCGATGTAGTCGCCCTGCTGGTAGAAGGTGATGCGGGCGTCGTCGTCCAGGTCGCCGATGTGCTCGACCTTGTACTTCTCGCCGCGCTCCTCCATAAGGGCGATGGCCTCGGCGCGGGGCTTCTCAAAGACGGTGAACTTGAGGTTCTCCTTGACGATCTTTTTCATCTCGGCCTCGATCGCGGGGAAGTCGTCCTCGCTGATCTTGACGCCCTCGGGCAGGTCGACGTCGTAGTAAAAACCGTTGTCGGTCGCAGGGCCGTAGGCAAAGTCGGCCTCGGGATAGAGACGCTTGATGGCCTGCGCCATGATGTGCGCGGCGGAGTGGCGGATGACGTGCGTGACCTCGTCCTGCGGGAGCTCGACCACCGAACCGTCATTGTAGAGTGCCTTCATGGGTATGTTTTCTCCTCTCGGATGCCTGATGCAAGTGCGTGCGATGCGCTCGGCGTTTTTGACTTGCATCATTATAGGCAGGTTGCCTTGGTATACAAGCGCCCGCCGCACCTTAATGGCACGGCGGGCGATTTTCTACGCATGCTTCATCGTGTGGGGCGGGTTGCGCGTTTGGCTTGCGCGGGACGCGCGGTGCCCGTGGCTTGCGGCCGGCCCGGCGATGGATGCGTTACTGGATGCGAGTTCGGCAGTAGGGGCAGACCTTCCAGTGCGCATCGAGCGGGCGATGGCAGCTGGGGCAGACATTGCGAACCTGGGTATCGCACACCGGGCAGACGACGAAGTCCTTCTCGATGGGCGCGCCGCACTGCGGGCAGGTGCCGTACTGCGCAAGCTGGCGCTCGCGCAGGGCCATGTCCAACTCCTGCTCCTCGCGGTCGGACGCGTAAGAGTGCGGGCGCAGGACCAGGTAGGCGATGAGGCCCACAAACGGGATGAGGGCGATGATGCCCCATGCCACGTAGGCGCTGGCGCCGCGACGGCGAGCGTCGATGAACACATAGACGACCGACAGCACATACAGGGCGATGATAAAGCCAACAAAGGCATAGACAACGCCCATAAGCTGCGGCGACATGAGCTCGGAGATGTACTTGGACATTACGGGTACCTTTCGGAATATTAACAGTCCGGTCAAGTTTACCACGGGGTTTGTTTATATGGGACCACGGCTAGGGGCGGGGCTGGCGCGGACACAAACATCTCAATCTGTAACAGGTGGGAGCGGAATACGGGTCTAGATGTTACAGATCGAGACAAACGGAGTGGGCGCCAGACTAACGTCTCAATCTGTAACAACTGGAACCCAAATCCGCGTCTAACTGTTACAGGTCGAGACGAACGGTTGCCGTAGTTGTCGGCAGACGAGGTTATCGACGTTACAGAGTCTCCCCTCGTCTGCCGTTGGCGGGTGTTGCGGGGCTGTTCGCCGCATTGCCGCCGCACTGGGGGTATGCGGACCGTAGGATAGTCTTATTGACGGCCTGTCAACTCGTCTGGGAGGCACTGTGACAGAAACGTTTGATATCGCGATTGTCGGCGCGGGCATCACCGGATGCGCCATCGCGCGGCAGCTCGCGCGGTTTGACCTGTCCATTTGCGTGGTCGAGGCGGCTAACGATATTGCGCTGGGCGCGTCGAAGGCCAACGGCGGCCTGGTGCACGCCGGCTACGATCCGGCTCCGGGAACCGTAAAGGCACAGGTCAACGCCCGTGGCTGCGAGTTGTACGGTACGTGGGCGCAGGAGCTGGGCTTTCTGTTCTGCCGCACCGGGTCGATGGTGCTGGGCTTTAACGACGAGGACCACGCGCACCTGGAGAAGCTGCGCCAGAATGGCCTGGCCAACGGCGTGCCCGAGCTGTCGATTATCGGCCCCGAGCACATCCACGAGCTGGAACCGCGCGCGAGCGCCGAGGCAACGAGCGCGCTGTGGTGCTCTTCGACCGGTTACGTCGACCCGTTTGAAGTGGCCATCGCCGCGCTGGAAAACGCCGTTGCCAACGGCGTGACGTTTATGCGTTCCGCGCCGGTGGAGGCGATTGAGGTTGCCGGCTCGCACGGCGAGGACGCTGCTGCCGACGGCAAGGGCCGCACGCGCTTTACGTTGGTGACACCCGCCGGCGACGTACACTGTCGGTACCTAATTAACGCCGCGGGCAACGGTGCCGCGGACATCTCGCACATGGCCGGCGCCGAGGAGTTTCAGATGGTCTGGCGCCAGGGCAACATCGTAGTGCTGGACAAGGAGCCGCGTGCGCTCATGCCGCTCTACCCCGTTCCCACGCCGGTTTCCAAAGGCGTCATCGTGACGGGTACCGTTCATGGCAACACCGTGATTACCGCGACCGCCGTCGTGCGCGAGCCAGGCGACACGCAGACCTATGCGAGCGATGTCAACGCGTTGCTGGACGGCGCACGCAAGCTGGTGCCCGATCTGGACACGCGTCGCGTGGTGCGCGCGTTTGCCGGCGGTCGACCGGTCATTAAGGGAACGAACGACTTCTTTATTGGACAGTCGGCCGTGGTGCCGGGGCTGTTCCAAGCTGCTGGCATTCAGTCGCCGGGCGTGGCGAGCGCGCCGGCAATTGCCGAGCGCATGGAGCAGGTGCTGCGCAATGCAGGCGTGGCCCTGCGCGAACGGGACGATTGGGACCCGATTCGCCGCGCGCCGGACGACTTTGACCGCGCGTCGCTTGCCCGCAAGGAAGTACTTATTGAGTCCGACCCCGCATGGGGGCAGATTGTCTGTCGCTGCGAGACGGTGCCCGAGGCCGAAATCGTGGCCGCGATCCGACGCCGCCCGGGCGCGGTTTCGGTCGAAGGCGTCAAGCGCCGCTGTCGTGCCGGCATGGGTCGATGCCAGAGCGGCTTTTGCCAGAGCCGCGTGGTGGCGATTCTTGCCCGCGAGCTGGGCTGCGACCCTAGCAAGGTATTACTGGAGGACGCCGGCTCCTGGCTGGTCGAGGGACCTTTGAAGGAGGTGCGCTAGGATGGCGGAATTCAAATCGAGCGCGATTGATTACGGTGTCGTAGAAGCCGTACAAACGCAAGCCTTCGACGTGGTCGTCATCGGAGGCGGCCCCGCCGGTATGGCGGCCGCACTTGCCGCGCATAAGGCCGGCGAGCATGTGGCGATCGTGGAGCGCGAGCAGCATCTGGGCGGCATCCTGCGCCAGTGCATTCATCCCGGCTTTGGCCTGTCGTACTTTAAACAGGAGCTCACCGGTCCCGAGTACGCGCAGCGCTTTATCGACCAGGTGCACGCAACCGACATTGCGCTGTTCTTGGACAGCATGGTGCTTGGGATTGATTCAGGCGAGCCTACGGAAGACACCGCGGTCCATACCGTCACGCTCATGAGCCCTGCCGGCATGCTGCAGCTCACCGGGCGCGCGATCGTCCTTGCCATGGGTTGCCGCGAGCGCACCCGCAGCGAGATCAAGATCCCTGGCAGCCGACCCGCCGGCGTGTTTACGGCGGGCCTGGCGCAGCGATACATCAATATCGAAAACCTTAAGCCCGGATCGCGCGCCGTCATTTTGGGCTCGGGCGACATCGGGCTTATCATGGCGCGCCGCTGCACGCTCGAAGGGATTTCCGTCGAGGGCGTCTACGAGCTCATGCCGTACGCCAACGGCCTGCGCCGCAACGTCAAGAACTGCCTGGACGACTTTGGAATTCCGCTGCACTTGTCCACCACCGTCACACGCGTGATCGGGCACGACCGCGTGGAGGCCGTCGAGGTGAGTCAGGTCGACGAGCATCTGGCGCCCATTGCCGGGACGGAGCGCATCGTTCCGTGTGACACACTGCTGCTTTCGGTGGGCTTGATTCCCGAGAACGAGCTTTCGGTGAGCGCGGGCGTTGAGCTTGACCCGCGCACGCGCGGCGCCGTGGTGGACCAGAGCCTGCAGACGGACGTGCCGGGAATCTTTGCCTGTGGCAACGTGCTGCACGTACACGACCTGGCCGACAACGTAACAACCGAGTCCGAGAGGGCTGGCGCAGCTGCGGCGGCGTACGCGCTGGGCGGCGGAGCCGAGACGGACGCGGTCGCGGACACGGGCTGCGAGCTCACGGTCTCCCCCGCCGGCATTGCGGGCTACGCGCTGCCGGGACGCATTACGGCCGTGGCGCTCACCAAACTCAACTTCCGCGTGCGCCGGCCAGTCGATGCCGCCTGCGTGAGGATCTTGGCTGACGGCGAGGAACTGTTCGCCGGCAAGGTCCGTGCGTTTAAACCGAGCGTAATGGAGAGTTTCCCGCTACCGGCAAAGGTGATTCAGCGTGCACTCGACCTGGGTGCCGGCGAAATTGTCCTGTCCGTCGACCCTGTTGAGGAGGCATAAACTATGAGCACGAACGCGATCGAGACGCTCAAGTTCAACTGCACCACCTGTCCATCCGAGTGCCTCCTGACCGTAGAGGTGGAGCGTGACGCAGCCGGCGCCCTGGTAGAGGTGCACTCCGTGACCGGCAACAGATGCCCGCGCGGTGATAAGTTCGCACATCAGGAGCTCACCTGCCCCATGCGCGTACTCACGACGACCGTGGCCGTCTCCGGCGGCGACGAAGCGCTTCTGCCTGTGCGCACGGCCGAAGCCATCCCGCTGGCACTCCACGCCCAAGCCATGGACCTCATCCGAGGCCTAGTCGTCAACGCCCCCATCCACATGGGCGACATCGTGCTGGAAGACCTTCTCAACACGGGCATCGACCTCATCGCCAGCATGGACATCGACCCAGCCTAAGCAGCTAATTTAGGACGGGGCTCTTTTAGCCACCCCACCATCCACCCCCCCCTCCTCAATTGCGGTGAAATAGTTCCTGATTTCCGCCAAACCCCGGCATCCAGGAACTATTCCACCGCAACTTGCCTTGGGACTGGTATTTAGCTTATTCCTACTTTAGTGCCATTTCAAAACTATGCCGGATTACGGGGCTGATTCGGAGACCCCCATCCATACCGGCAATTTTCGATTTTTGATAAGCCATCTACCTGCACTGATAATTGTCCTTGGGGGAAGCGGGCACTGCGGGGGCGCGTCAACA
>CABUJH010000070.1 GCA_902491895.1 uncultured Collinsella sp.
AGATCACCAACATCGACGGCGAGAACAAGATCTTCGCCATCTGCAACTGCAACGTCAACGTGTGCTATGCCCTGCGCACCTCGCAGCTGTTCAACACGCCCAACCTGTCGCGCTCGGCCTATGTCGCCAAGGTCGAGAAGGACAAGTGCGTGGCCTGCGGTCGCTGCGTTGAGGTGTGCCCGGCCGGTGCCGCCAAGCTCGGCCAGAAGCTCTGCAGCAAAAAGGCCGGCGGACAGGTGCCCGAGTATCCGCGCCAGGAGCTGCCCGATGCCACCAAGTGGGACCACACCAAGTGGTCGCCCAACTACCGCAACGATAACCGTATCGAGACGCACGAGTCCGGCACCGCGCCCTGCAAGACGGCTTGCCCCGCGCACGTTGCCGTCCAGGGCTACTTAAAGCTCGCGGCGCAGGGCCGCTATGACGAGGCGCTGGCGCTCATCAAGCGCGAGAACCCGCTGCCCGCTATCTGCGGCCGTGTGTGCAACCGCCGCTGTGAGGATGCCTGCACCCGTGGCCGTGTGGACGCCGCCGTGGCTATCGACGAGGTCAAGAAGTTTATCGCCCAGCGCGATCTTGATGCCGCGACCCGCTATGTCCCACCCGTGGTGACGCCGACGCGCGCCGGCGGCTTCGATCAGAAGATCGCCATCATCGGTGCCGGCCCGGCCGGTCTGTCCTGTGCCTTCTATCTGGCCGAGAAGGGCTACAAGCCCGTCGTGTTCGAGAAGAACGAGCGCCCGGGCGGCATGCTCACCTATGGCATTCCCAGCTTTAAGCTGGAGAAGGACGTTATCGAGGCCGAGGTCGAGATCATTCGCCTGATGGGTGCCGAGTTCCGCTATGGCGTGGAAGTCGGTCGCGACGTGACGCTCGACGAGCTGCGCGCGCAGGGCTTTAAGGCCTTCTACGTTGCCATTGGCTGCCAGGGCGGCCGCCTTGCCGGTATTCCGGGTGAGGATGCCGAGGACGTGACCGTGGCCGTCGACTTTTTGCGCGAGGTCAACAGTGGCAAGATCGACGCGCTGCCCGGCCGTACCATCGTGGTGGGCGGTGGTAACGTGGCTATCGATGTCGCGCGCAACGCCTGCCGTCTGGGTTCCGAGCACGTTGAGATGTTCTGCCTGGAGAGCGAGGCCCAGATGCCCGCCAGCGAGGAAGAACGTCGCGAGGCCGTTGAGGACGGCGCTCACATCAGCTGCGGCTGGGGCCCCAAGGAGATTCACCTGGACGAGGCCGGTCGTGTGTGCGGTATCACCTTCAAGCGCTGCACGCGTGTCTTTGACGACGAGGGCCGTTTTGCGCCCGAGTACGACGAGAACGACCTGCGCCGCGTCGATGCCGACCGCGTGGTCATGTCCATCGGCCAGTCCATCGTGTGGGGCGACCTGCTGGCTGGCTCCAAGGTGGAGCTTGGCCGTGGTCAGGGCGCCCTTGCCGATCCCCAGACCTACCAGACCGCCGAACCCGACATCTTTGTGGGCGGCGACGTCTATACCGGCCCCAGCTTTGCCATCGATGCCATCGCCGCCGGTCACGAGGCCGCCGTGTCCATCCATCGCTTTGTGCAGCCGGGCTCCACGCTCACCATCGGCCGCAACCAGCGCCGCTATACCGCGTTCGACCGCGACGACGTTGTTCTCGAGGGCTACGACAACGCGAGCCGCGAGGTTGCGCATGTGGACCGCGAGCGCGAGAAGGCTGCGCCGTTTAGCGAGTATGTTGAGACCTTTACCGAGGAACAGGTGCGCGCCGAGACCGCCCGCTGCCTGGGCTGCGGCGCCTCGATTGTCGATCCCAACAAGTGCATCGGCTGCGGCCTGTGCACCACCAAGTGCGCGTTCGACGCCATCCATCTAGATCGCGACCGCCCCGAGTGCTCAACGATGGTCAAATACGAGCAAAAGCTCCCAAGCCTGGGCAAGTACGCATTGAAGCGTGCAATTAAGATCAAATTTGGGAAGAAGTAAGAGACCTAACAAGTAAGTGAACGGCGCAGAGGGCGGTTGGACAGCGAGCGGGTCCCAGGCGTGGCGAGGTGCCTTGAAAGAGGAAGGCATAGGGCTTTTGCCCATGCCCGACGATTGAAAGGCAGATCGCCCGTCTGGGACTCGCGCAGCGTCAAGCCGACCGCCGTTCGTTAGAACGGCGGAAGGAATTAAAAGTGCACGAGCTCGGAATCGTCTATCACATCATTCGCGATGTCGAGAACGTGGCGCGCGCCAATGGCGTGCGTCGCGTTTCGAGCGTCACGCTGCTGCTGGGCGAGGTCTCGGGCGTCGTTCCCGACTTGCTGCTCGACGCTTGGCGCTGGGCGGCAGATAAAAAGCCCATCGCGCAGGGCGCGGAGCTTATTGTGGAGCCTGTCGAGGCCGTGACGCATTGCGAGGCGTGCGGCCGCGACTATGCGACAGTCGAGCACGGCAAGACCTGCCCTCATTGCGGCAGCGGCGAGACATACCTGCTGCAGGGCCAGGAGGTCATGATTAAGCAGATTGAGACCCCCGACGAGGAACCGGCAGACGCTGCCCCCGACGGCCCTTCCGACGTCCTCGACGCCGTCGATGCCGCCCACCCCCTCCACATCGTCTAGGATTCCCTATAAGTTGCGGTGAAATAGTTCCTAAATCCAGCCTTCTGGCTCTTAAACAAGAACTATTCCACCGCAACTTTTTTGAGTGGTTTCGTAGATCATAAGTCGCGCAAATAGTCAAGTCATACCTGTTTGAACAAAGTAGCGGCAGTGCAAGCGCATTCGCGCTTGCCTAAAATCGATATTAATGAACAGTCTGCTTGTATCTGTAAAATGCGTGGCTTGATGAGTGACGCCTTGGCGTGTAATGAGTCAAAAAGCAGTAACGTAATCAACTTGTAACAAACCTAGACGTTTAAACAAATAATCCAACCTTTTGCGAATTTAGCCATAATTCCACAATCCAAACAGGTATACTCCTTTCATGTCGTGTAGGAATTACGTAGACAAAAAGGAGGTTATGTGATGGTAAGTATTGTTCTTGCTAGCCACGGGGACTTGGCAGCTGGAATCAAGCAGACGGGCTCGATGGTCTTTGGCGATCAGCCGTCTGTGGCCGTGGTCTCGCTCGAGCCGAGCATGGGCCCCGACGACTTCCGTGTCAAGGTCGAGGAAGCAATCGCTTCCTTCGAGGACCAGGAGCAGGTGCTCTTCCTCGTTGATCTGTGGGGCGGCACGCCGTTCAACCAGATTAGCGGGCTCATCGAGGGCCATGATTCCTGGGCTATCGTCACCGGTGTCAACCTGCCTATGCTCATCGAGGCATATTCGCAGCGCTTTGATGCAAAGAACACTGCACATGCGATCGCAAAACATCTCGTGACTGAGGCTAAGGCTGGCGTGCGCGTCAAGCCCGAGTCTCTGGAGCCCGAGGAGAAGAAGCCGGCTACGGCCGCCGCTGCTCCTGCAGGCGCCATCCCTCCGGGAACGGTCATCGGCGACGGGCACATCAAGATTGCCCACGTCCGTATCGACACCCGTCTGCTGCATGGTCAGGTGGCCACCACGTGGACCAAGCAGATCAACCCCAACCGCATCATCGTGGTTTCCGACGGCGTTGCTCACGACGAGCTCCGCAAGACCATGATCGAGCAGGCTGCCCCTCCGGGAGTCCATGCCAACGTCGTGCCTATCAAGAAGATGGCCGAGGTCGTCAAGGACACGCGTTTTGGTGACACCAAGGCCATGCTGCTCTTCGAGAACCCGCAGGATCTGCTCAAGGCCATCGAGGCCGGCGTCGACATCAAGGAAGTCAACATCGGTTCCATGGCTCACTCCAAGGGCAAGGTCGTCGTCACCAACGCCGTCGCTATGGGCGATGACGACGTTAAGACCCTCGAGGCCCTCAAGGCCAAGGGCGTCAAGTTCGAGGTCCGCAAGGTTCCTTCGGATGCCTCCGAGGATCTCGACGCCATGTTGAAGAAAGCTAAGGCCGAACTGGCCGCTCAAGCATAGTAAAGGAGGGTCCGATACATGTCTGCAATCACTATTCTGCTTGTTGCGATTGTCGCGTTGCTTGCCGGTATGGAAGGCATTCTGGATGAGTTCCAGTTCCATCAGCCGCTCGTGGCATGCACGCTTATCGGTCTCGTAACCGGTCACCTTCAGGAGGGCATCCTCCTGGGCGGTTCGCTCCAGATGATGGCCCTTGGCTGGGCTAACGTCGGCGCCGCCGTCGCGCCTGACGCCGCTCTGGCCTCGGTCGCTTCTTCGATCATCATGGTGCTCGCCCTCAACGGCGGCGCCACTGATTCGGCCAAGGCCGTTACCGCGGCCATCGCCGTCGCCGTCCCGCTGTCGGTCGCTGGTCTGTTCCTGACCATGATCTGCCGTACCATTGCTACCGCTATCGCTCACGCCATGGACGGTTGCGCCGAGAAGGGCGACTTCTCCGGCATCGAGCGCTGGCAGTATGCTGCCATCCTCATGCAGGGCCTTCGTATCGCCATCCCGGCAGTGCTTCTGTGCGTCATCCCGGCCGAGGCCGTTACCAACGCGCTTAACGCTATGCCCGACTGGCTGTCCGGCGGCATGGCTGTCGGCGGCGGCATGGTCGCTTCCGTCGGTTACGCCATGGTCATCAACATGATGGCCACCAAGGAGACCTGGCCGTTCTTCATCCTCGGCTTTGTCCTTGCTGCCATCCCTCAGCTCACGCTGATCGCCCTTGGCCTCATCGGCATCTCCCTTGCCCTCATCTACCTTGGCCTTAAGGAACTGGCCAAGCAGGGTGGCGGCATGGGCGGTGGCTCCGGCGACCCGCTCGGCGACATTCTGAACGATTACGAGTAGGAGGGGAGTGATACATATGGCAGAGAACAAGATTCAGCTCACCAAGGCTGACCGCAAGAAGGTTTGCTTCCGTCATCAGTTCCTTCAGGGCTCGTGGAACTACGAGCGTATGCAGAACGGCGGCTGGTGCTTCGCAATGATCCCTGCGATCAAGAAGCTCTACACCAGCAAGGATGACCAGATTGCCGCGCTTAAGCGCCACCTGGAGTTCTATAACACCCACCCCTATGTTTCCGCCCCCGTCATTGGCGTTACCCTCGCCCTCGAGGAGGAGCGCGCCAACGGTGCTCCGATCGATGACGTCGCCATCCAGGGCGTCAAGGTCGGTATGATGGGCCCGCTCGCCGGCGTCGGTGACCCCGTCTTCTGGTTCACCCTTCGCCCGATTCTGGGCGCTCTGGGCGCTTCCCTGGCCATGTCCGGCAGCATCGTCGGTCCGCTGCTGTTCTTCTTCGCGTGGAACATCATCCGTTACGCTTTCCTGTGGTACACGCAGGAGTTTGGCTACAAGGTCGGCTCCTCCATCGCCAAGGACCTCTCCGGTGGTCTGATGGGCAAGGTCACCGAGGGCGCTTCCATCCTGGGTATGTTCATCATCGGTGCCCTGGTCGAGCGCTGGGTGTCCATTTCCTTCACCCCGATCGTCTCCACGGTCAAGCAGTCTGCTGGCGCCTTTATCGACTGGGCTAGCCTGCCCTCCGGTTCCGAGGGTATCAAGGAAGCGCTGACGATGTACAACTCCGTCGGTGCTACCGCCCTTGATCAGATGAAGGTCACCACGCTTCAGGCCAACCTCGATCAGCTCATCCCCGGCCTTGCCGCCGTGTGCCTGACCCTGCTGGTCTGCAAGCTCCTCAAGAAGAAGGTCAGCCCGATCGTCATCATCCTGGCTCTCTTCGCCGTCGGCATCATCGGTCGCTTCTGCGGCTTCATGTAAGCACGCTTCGGCTTAAGACCGAGAGTTGCTAGGTAAGGGCTTTTGAGCCATTGAAACGGACCGCACCCGGTGGGTACACTGGATGCGGTCCGATTGTTTTTATTGGAGGGCGAGGCGCGTATGGCGCAATCTCAAAACAGCACGGTCGATCTGGCAACGCCGGCAACCTGCCTGATGGGGCTTACCAGCCACGGTAACGTGATGGTGGGCAATAAGGCGTTTGAGTACTATAACGAGCGCAATCCCGAGGATTATATTCAAATCCCGTGGGACGAGGTCGACTATATTGCCGCCGAGGTTTTGCGCGGCACCAAGAAGATCACGCGTTTTGCCATCTTCACCAAGGACAACGGTCACTTTACGTTTTCGACGCGTGACGACAAAGAGACGCTTCGCGCGGTCCGCAAGTACATCGACGAGAATAAGCTCGTGCGTTCGCCCGACTTTATCGATGTGACGGCCAAGGGCGCCAAGAGCATCCCCTCCGTCATCAAAAACCTCTTCCACAAAGGCAACTAGCTCCTCATAAGTTGTGGTGAAATAGTTCCTAAATACGGCTTTAGATGCTTCAGGCAGGAACTATTCCACCGCAACTTCGAAGTCTAGTCATGCGACGTATGGCGATGCAGTAAATCTGCTACACTAGTACAACATGCCTCCGTAGCTCAGGGGATAGAGCACCGCTCTCCTAAAGCGGGTGTCGACGGTTCGAATCCGCCCGGGGGCACCAGGAAAATCGCAGGTCAGGAGTTATTTTTGCTTCTGACCTGTTCTGGTTTTGGGGTTAAGAACCGCTTCCGTTTGTAAATCTGGTAAGTAAATATTATGACTTCCCGAGTTTTCCACTGAAAACAGGAAATCACCATTTTGGGGATAAAAGTTTTCAACAGCTGTTAGTCGGTTCCATTTTGGTGACGCGCTTCCCTCTTTTGGGTAAAAAATATCACCATTTTGATGATTCGGCAGCTTTGAATTCTCTGATAAAAAGCCTGTTCAGAAGCTTGTTTCATACCCATTTTGGTGAAACCAATATATAGAGAAATAGATTAGAAAGAAATAGGGACGGCGATGCCGTCCCCTTCGCTCGCAAAGCTCGCTGCGCGGCCACGTACCGTGTCCTTGCCGCCGGCTACGCCGTCGATTGATACGCTCACTGCGTTCGCTGATGATGGACTAATCCTTTTTATCAGTGACACCAGTCATAAGTGCAACAATTGATATGTTGAATCCATTGGCAATTTTAGAGAGGTTAGAAAGACTGACATTTCTTCGCCCGACCTCTATCGAGGCGTAGTAAGACCTGTCCATGTCAATGCGGTTCGCAAATTGCTCTTGTGAGTAACCAGACTCTGATCTGAGTTCTTTGCAGCGTAGACCAAAGGATTGTTGTAGCGGCGAGATATCCATGACAAAAAGAGTCATGGATTGTTGTATTTATGCCAACGGACTATATACAACAATCCCAGTTAAGGCGCATAATTATCTCTATTGGAAAGCACTCTGATGCCCAGTCGGATAGGGCACGGAAAAGGAATGGAATAGCAATGACTCAGGGAAAGCATTTCGCTGTCGGCGGCGATCACTTCGCCGCACTGCCAAGCAAAAAGATTCACACTCCGAAGGGGATCGCGCGTCTGACCGTCACCGCGGCGACCATGGCCGCCATGACCGGGTCGAGCCTCATCTCACCGTTCACGGCATTCGCCCAGACCGGTGACGGGGGCACGCAGCACCCCGCCGTGATGTCGCCGATCGCCGCCCACGCCGGCGCGGCATCCGGTGCCGGCGCGAAATCCGCCGCACAGACCACCGCGGACCTGCAGAAGGCGGTCGACGAGGCGAAGGCGAAGGAGGACGCCGCCAAGGCATCCTACGATGAGGCCGCCGGTCCCTACAACGAGGCGGCTTCCGCCCGCGACCAGGCCAAGGCATCCTACGATTCGGCAGTCAGCGCCGGCACGGCAGCCGACCGAGCGGCAATGGACGAGTACGCCCGTCAGGTCGCGGAGGGCAAGGACGCCGCCGATGCCGCCGGCAATGACCTCGAGCAGGCGAAGGCGGGTCTCGCAGACGCCAAGGCCGATGCATCCGAGAAGACCGAAGCGTACCAGTCCGCCCTCAAGGCGGCCCAGGATGCCAAGGACGCCCTCGATAAAGCCAAGGCCGATGCCGTAGGCGCCACCCCGGAGGCTATCAGTGCCGCCGAGCAGGCGGTACGCGACGCCATGGATGCCGTGAGCAGGGCGCAGGCCAATCTCGACAACGCCAACGCGACGCTTGCCGATGCCCAGTCCAAGCTGGTTGCGGCCCAGTCTGCAAAGGATTCCGCCGATTCCGTCCTCGCTGCAGCTAAGCAGAACAAGGATGAGGCGGATGCGAAGGCCGCAGCCGCCAGCGCCGCCTACGAGCAGGCGAAAGCCGACCTCGCCGCAGCGGAGGCCGGTGCCAGCGGTCCGGAGTACGATGCGGCAAAACAGAAGGTCGCGGACGCGGAGGCAGCCCTCGCCGCCGCACAAGCGGCACAGTCCCAGTGCGAGTCCGAGCTCGAGCAGGTGCAGTCCGCCGCGGCAACGGCACAGACCGAGCTAAATGATGCCCAGGCATCCCTCTCTGCGAAGCAGCAGGCCGCGGTCGATGCCGCGTCCGGCGTGAACGACGCCCAGTCCGCACTCGATGCCGCGAACTCCGACCTCGATGCGGCCAAGCAGGCGAACGCCGATGCCATCGCCAAGCTGGACGCCGCGAAGCAGGCTGTCAAGGACGCTGAGTCCGCCAAGGCAGCCGCCGACGAAGAGCTTGCGAACGCCAAGACCGCAAAGG
>CABUJH010000071.1 GCA_902491895.1 uncultured Collinsella sp.
TGTTGACGCGCCCCCGCAGTGCCCGCTTCCCCCAAGGACAATTATCAGTGCAGGTCACAGACTTGTGCTCTGTTGGTGTGGTCGGGGATTCGGTAAAAGTCTACTCACTTAGTTTTGCGTGATGAATATTGTCCGCAACGAGACCCCAGACGGGGTGATTCCATCGCAAATTCCGGTGACCGGGCAGCTAATTAGGCGCCGTATGGGTTGCGGTCGCGTTCGATGCGTTGGCGGATGTGGGCGTACTCGATAATCAGTAGCACCAGGAGTAGGGCCATGATGGCTAGGTAGCTCACCACAGCGCCCATCAGACCCAGCAGCTTAATCAGGATCACCGGCAGCACCACGCTTACGGCGAAGCAGATCAGGTAGATCTTGGTGACGTCTCCAGCGTGGCGCAGCACCGTGATGATGGCGTAGATAAAGTCGATGGCCGCGGTGACGCCGCCGGCGACGACCATCAGCAGCGCCAGCGTACGGTAGCGTTCAAAGCTGAGGCCGTACATAAAGCTCATGAGGGAAATACCGGGACCTGCCATAAATGCGGCGCACATGCCGGTGATGACCACGATCAGCGCCATAACGGCAACAATAATCAGGTCAAAGCGACGACGCTTGCGAGGATTAGCCCAAATGCTCGACAAGCGCAGGAGCTGCGGTTTATAGACAAATCCAATGCTCAACAGAATAGCCTGAGCTGGAAAAAACAGGGCATTAAAGTACAGCTGGTATTTGTAGGCCAGTGTTCCTTCCATCACAAACTTGGGCATGCTCTCGATAAGATTGAACAGGAATAGCGCGCCAAAGAGTGGGGCGCACTGGACAAACAGGTGGCCGACCTCGCGCAGGCTTACGCGGCGCGATTTTTCGGTCTCGAGCAGGGCGAGCGGCGCGGTGACCAGCACGAGCGAGGCGATCGCGGCGATGCCCATGGCCATGGCCGCGATGGGCATGCTGCGCGTGAGGAACAGCGCCACGCTGAAGACAGCGATGACGCCGACGGAGCGTAGCGTTTGGCTCATGCCAGCCAGGTAGAGCTTGTCGGCCTGCTGCAGGCGGCCTTCGTACACGTCGGCGACGCCGTCGATGACCTTATACAGGTAGACGCCCAGGCCGATCGTCGCCATCTGCGTGTCATAGCCGCGGGCGCTGCTGTACATGAGGCCGCAGCCTAGGGCGAGCGCTCCGCAAAGCCAGCGGTTGAGCTGGTAGGAGGCAAAGGACGTCTTTTCGTCGATGTCCGAGACCTGGAAATTGCGCACGCCGTAGTTGCACGCGATCATGATGAGCGTGCCGGTGACAAAGGCGATGGAGAACTTGCCGGCTTCTTCGGCGCCCACGAGCTGCGTAGACACGATGGTGAGCAACGGAAACGCCAGACCCCACACGGCGGTGCCGAGGGTGTTCCAAAGATAGTCACGGCTGGTGGCGTGCTCTTCGTATTCAGCCTCTTGCGTGGAGAACCCACCGCCGTAGACGGTGCCGAGCAGACGGTTCCACCAAGCGTTGGCCATGCGGCGGACGGGGCCGGGCTCCCGATCGCGTTCGCGCCGGCGACGTGTGGCTTGGCTGCTATCGGGCCCGCCGGCGTTGCGCTGACTCAGCTCTTGGATGCGTGCGAGTTCCTCGGCAGTGTGCGAGGCAGGGAAGAGGCCGTTCTCGATGCGGCCGCCCTGGGCCTTCGCGGCGCCGTCTCTCGATGCAGCGGGGTTGGAGGTGCCGTTGCGGCGGGCGATGGCGCGGCGAATGCTATCGAGGGGCGTGATGCTCAAAGCGGAGTCCTTTCTATTGCTGCGCTCTAGTATAGACACCGCGGTGTTCGCTCGTGTTTTTGAACAGGTTGTTCGATAATTTCGGCTGCGCCATTCGGTAGTCGGCACTTAGGGACGTTCCTTATGTGCCGGCACTTTGGGAACGTCCCTAAGTGCCGGCATCCGGGGGCGCTCCTTGAATGTTGCCTGTTCAAGAGTGTTCCCAATGACTAGGCGTTTAAAAACGTCCCCAATGACTAGGCCGCTTGCCTGCGATTTTTGACCGTTGGGCGGGCTTGCCGCCCTTGCCGCAAAAACGTTTTTGCATATCGGGTACAACGGGCTTTACGTGAGTAAAGTGCGCGCCGCGTCCACGTGTCGCGTTTTTAAAGGAGGCCCCATGCCTGGTGTTACCCCTGCAGAAGTTCTGTCCAACTTTGGTATTACGCTCGTTGAAGATCCCGCCGAGAATCAACCCCGTCTGCTGGTGGACCTGCCGGCGGCAGAGCTTGTCGAGCACGCTATTCGTCGCAAAGAGGGCCGTATGGCTTCTAATGGCGCGCTCGTGATCGAGACGGGGGAGCGCACTGGTCGTTCGCCCAACGATCGTTTTATCGTTGACACCCCCGATGTTCACGACAAGATCGCCTGGGGTGCGGTCAACCGCCCACTGTCCGTCGAGAGCTATGAGGCCATCAAGGCCGGCATCGTCGACTATCTCAACGAGCGCGACGTGTTCGTCACCCGCGGCATGGCGGGCGCCGACCGCAACCACACGCGTCGCCTGCTCGTTGCCTGCGAGCGTGCCAGCCAGGCACTCTTTATTAAGCAGATGCTCGCCCGCCCGCTTGCCCGCGAAATCGCGCGCACCGGCGAACCCGACTTCTGCGTGCTCGCAGCGCCCGGTTACCAGTGCGACCCCGCCATCAAGGGCCTCAACTCCAGTGCCGCCGTGGTCATCAACTTCCAGGAGCGCGTGATTTTGGTCGCGGGTACCGGCTACTCCGGCGAAATCAAAAAGTCCATCTTCAGTGTCATGAACTACCTGCTGCCTGTCGAGGACGACGTGCTGCCCATGCATTGCTCGGCCAGCATGGACCCCGTCACGCACGAGACTGCCGTGTTCTTTGGCCTGTCCGGCACGGGCAAGACCACGCTTTCTGCCAACCCCACGCGCCTGCTGATCGGCGACGACGAGCACGGCTGGTCCGACATGGGCATCTTCAACATCGAGGGTGGCTGCTACGCAAAATGCGAGGGCCTGGACGCCTTCCACGAGCCCGAGATCTTCAACGCCGTCCGTTTTGGCGCCATTTGCGAAAACGTGGTGCTCGACGAGAACCGCAAGCCCAACTACGACGACATCTCGATCACGCACAACACGCGCGTGGCCTATCCCGTGGAGCACATTCCTAACGCGTGGACTAAGGGCATGGGCACCACTCCGAGTGTCGTGCTGTTCCTGACTTGCGACGCTTTTGGCGTGCTGCCGCCCATCTCACGCCTGACGGCCGATGCCGCTATGTACCACTTTGTGACGGGCTTTACGGCTAAGATTCCCGGCACCGAGGTCGGCGTCACCGAGCCCACGCCCACGTTCTCTTCGCTGTTTGGCGAGCCGTTTATGCCGCTCGACCCCATGGTTTACGCCAAGATGCTTGGCGAGCGCATTGCCGACGGCCGCACGCGCGTGTACCTGGTCAACACCGGCTGGATTGGCGGCGGCTACGGCGTGGGTCATCGCATCGAGCTGGCCTACACGCGCTCGCTGGTCGAGCGCGCCCTCGACGGCACCATCGAGGACAGCGAGTTCGTGCACGACGACATCTTTAACGTTGACATTCCCACGACGTGCCACGGCGTGCCCGATGGCATCCTGGTGCCGCGCCAATACTGGCAGAGCACCGCGCGCTACGACGAGGCCGCGCATAACTTGGCCGTGATGTTCGAGGAGAACTTCGAGAAGAAGTACTCGCACCTGCCCGAATCCGTTAAGGCCGCCGGTCCGCACGCTCAGGTGCACGCCGGCGCTCGTCATCGCGGTCGCGGCTTGCTGGGGCTCCGCCACTAGCGTCGCCTCAGACCTACAACCACCATAGGGGGGGCTGTACACCTTTGTGGTCGTTTTGCTCGCGCGGATGACTCGGGTTACAATACGCCTGACATATCGTCCCCTTCTCCGGATGGGGACAGCGCAAGCGCTCTTGTGACGGCACCGTAGGACTTTGAAGGTGGTCGTTGTAAGGGCGCTTTTTGTTTAGGCGCTCGCGTTGGCGCGCACAATGAAGGGAGAGCGTATGAAGAGCTTTATTGCCGAGGATTCATTCTGGGAGCTGTTTCCGCAGGCAGCGGTCGGTGTTGTGGTCGTGGAGGGCATGAAGCACACGGCTCAGATTCCTCAAGAGGACGTGGATGCGATTGCGGCGTTGCTCGACCGCGCCAATATCGATGCGGAGCGTCATCTGACCAGCGATACTATCAGCGAGAACGCACCGGTCAAGGCATGGCGCGAGGCCTATCGTCTGTTCAAGACCAAAAAGGGCGCGCGCTGCTCGATCGAGAACTTGCTCAAACGCGTGCTCAAAGGAAAGCCGGTGGGCCACATTACGCCCGCGGTGGATATTTACAACACGGTGTCACTGACCTACGCGCTGCCCGTGGGAGGCGAGGATCTGCATGCGATCGAGGGAGACCTTCGCCTGAAGGTGACCGACGGTGGCGATGCGTTCTTGCCGCTTGGCGAGGAGGCGGACGATCCGACGCTGCCCGGCGAGCTCGCCTACATCGATGATGCGGGCGCCGTGTGCCGCTGCTGGAACTGGCGCGACGGCGTTCGAACGGCGCTGTCCGATGATTCGGCCGATGCGTTCCTGGCGATTGAGTGCGTGGAGCCCGAGCGGATGGGGGATTGCCAGGCTGCGATCGATCGCTTAGCCGAGCTGCTTGAGCGCTATCTGGGAGCGACGGTTGTCATTAAGACGCTTGTGACCCGCGACAATCCTTGCGTGGAGCTGTAGCGGCGCCTAGAACCTATTGATGCCCCAAACCACCACAAAGGTGCCTGTCCCCTTTGTGGTGGTTTTTATGTTGATGGGTTAACAAATGGGGTATTTGGGTACGGGTGTCGCCTTATGCGACTAAGATGTTTACCCGTTAGCATTATGCAAGCGAAAGGCGGTCGTCTCCCATGCAGCAGAGCGACGAGACACGTTTCGAGGACTTTGTCGGACTGATCAGCGGACTCTACAAGGAGATCCAGCGCATTAAGACGTCTGAGGGCGCAAGGCTGGGTCTCAAGGGCTCCGACGTTATGTGCCTGTACTATCTTGAGCGCAGCAAGGACGGCCTGACTGGCGCCGACCTGGCTCGCATGGCAGGCGTGACCCGCGCCGCCGTCTCGCGTACGCTGGCGCATCTGGAGGAGGGTGGCTACGTCGAGGTCGATGATTCGGGCGATGCCGCCGTTAAGTATCGTGCTCCGGTGCGCCTGACCGCTCTGGGCGGCGAGAGCATGAGCGAGGCGGACCGCATCATTCGCGAGGTGCTCGATACCACCGGTAAGGCTATGGGTGTGGAACAGCGCGAGCAGATGTATGCGTCGCTGCGCACGATTCTCAACACCCTGCGCGAGATCTAAGGCCGCCAAGGCATTTGCTTCCAATTAACAACTGCATAGTCCCGTTTGAGTGCGTATGCCGTGCCGGGGCATTGCTGTCAAAATTCCCCGCGAGAAGTCCGCGAAAGAAAGGATTCGCTATGTCCATTCGTATTATTACCGATTCCGCGAGCGATATGTCGCCGGCTGAGCACCCCGCTCTGCGTGTTCTGCCGCTGTCCGTCACCTTTGGCACCGATGTGTACATGGATGGCGTCGACATCGATCACCAGCGCTTTTACGAGATGCTCGTGGAGCGCGATGAGCTGCCCAAGACCGGCCAGGTCAACCCGTACGCGTTTTCGCAGGCTATTGCCGAGGCGCGTGATGCCGGCGATGAGGCTGTGATTATTACCGTGGGCGCTAAGCTTTCGGGCACCAATCAGAGTGCCCGTACCGCACTTGCCGAGGCGCCGGGCGGCGACGTGTACGTGGTGGATAGCAACAACGTCACTCTGGGTGAGCGTGTCCTGGTCGAGTATGCCCTGCGCCTGGTGGACGAGGGCCGTAGTGCGGCCCAGATCGCGGCGGCCGTCGAGGCCGTCCGTGACCGCGTGGTCGTCATCGGCCTGCTCGAGACGCTGGAGTACCTGGTTCGCGGCGGTCGTCTATCTGCTGCGGCCGGCGCCGTGGGCACGCTGCTCAACGTGAAGCCCGTGGTGGCCGCCGAGGACGGCCTGATCGTGCAGCTGGGCAAGGCACGTGGCTCCAAGAACGGCCGTAACCTGCTCAACCAGAAGGTCGAAAAGGCGGGCGGCGTCGACTTCTCCATGCCGCTGGCGCTTGGTTATACGGGTCTTTCGGACGCGGTGCTCAAGAAGTATATCGAGGACAGCGCCGCGCTGTGGGCCGGCCATGCCGTGAACGAGCTGCCCATCCACACCATTGGCGCCACCATCGGCACCCACGTGGGTCCCGGCGCCGTAGCCGTAGCCTTCTTCCAGCCCGCCAACTAACTTTCCGGTCAAAACCACCACAAAGGGGACAGGCACCTTTGTGGTGGTTTATTCTTTTCCGGGTGGAAGGGAGCATACGATGGCGTCTGAGGGCTTTTTTGAGCGGGTGTACGAGGTGGTCGAGCAGATCCCCGAGGGGATGGTCGCCACGTATGGTCAGGTGGCGCTACTTGCTGGCCGCCCGCGAAGCGCGCGCTATGTGGGGTATGCCCTGCATAGCAATCCGCGCCCCGGCGAGATTCCCTGTCATCGCGTGGTATTTGCCGACGGTCGCATTTGCGAGGGCTTTGCCTTTGGCGGCCCCGATGCTCAGCGTGAGCTTTTGCTAGGGGAGGGTGTGGCGTTTAAGGACGACATGCACGTCGACTTGGCCGTCTGTCGCTGGCCAGCAGGGCTCTAGCGGCTCTGCCGTGGCCAAAACCACCACAAAGGTGCCTGTCCCCTTTGTGGTGGTTTTCCGTTTCAGGTTTACCGGGGCTAACTTATGGAGAAGCTATGGCGGAGCATATTGACGCTAGAAAGTAAACTATGGTGAACTATATTGGTTTCAGCAACGGAGCAGGCAATAGGCGATGAAAAAGCCTGCCCTGTTGAGTTTGATTCGCATTCCTCCCCTCTGTGCGATTCAACGGTGTACTTCGGGAACAGGCCCGCTGGCAACTAACTGCCAGCGGGCCTGTTCCTGTTTGTCGGGGGAGTGCGATGGACGGAGCCGAAGTGGTCCGGCTCCAAAAAAGGCGGACGCCGTAGCGCCCGCCCTATAGCAATCGAAAGCTCAAGCCAGCAGATCGGTCTAGTACACCATGCCCATGGCGTCCTGAACCTCTGCCAGGGTCCGCTCGGCGATCTCGTTGGCGCGACGGTTGCCCTCGTGCAGCACGTCCTTCACGTAATCCAGATCGTTCTCGTAGCGCTGGCGACGCTCGCGGATAGGTGCGAAGTACTCGTTGACGGCCTCGGTCACGTACTTCTTGAGCTGGCCGGAGCCGCCCATGCCAATCTCCTCGGCAATTTCGACCTCGGAGCGACCGGTGCAGATGGCGGCCGTCGAAAGCAGGCCGGACACGCCAGGGCGGTTCTCGGGATCGAACGTGATCATGCGCTCGGAGTCGGTCTGGCTCTTCTTGATGCGCTTGGCCGTCTCCTCGGCGGTCATCGAGATGTTGATGGCGTTGCCGTAGCTCTTGCTCATCTTGCGACCGTCCAGGCCGGGCAGCAGCGGGGTCTCGGACAGCAGCGCCTCGACCTCGGGAAATACCTTGCCGTAGCGGTTGTTAAAGCGGCGGGCGATGGTACGGGTGAGCTCGATGTGCGGCAGCTGGTCGCGGCCGACGGGCACCACATTGCCCTTGCAGAACAGGATGTCGCAGGCCTGGTGCACCGGGTAGGTGAGCAGAAGGCCGGTGAGCTCGTGGCCCGAGGCCTCCATCTCGGCCTTGACCGTGGGGTTGCGCGCCAGCTCGGCCTCGGACACCAGCGACAGGAACGGCAGCATGAGCTGGTTGGCGGCGGGCACGGCGGAGTGCGCGTAGATCATGGTCTTGTCGGGGTCGATACCGCAGGCAAGGTAGTCCATGACCATGTTGTACACGTTGTCCTGGATGTGCTCGGTGGTGTCGCGGTCGGTGATGACCTGGTAGTCGGCGATGAGTACGTTGGTCCTGGCGCCCATGTTCTGCAGCTCCAC
>CABUJH010000072.1 GCA_902491895.1 uncultured Collinsella sp.
TGGGAGGCCAGGGCGCCGCTGACCGGTGGACGGCACCGAGCCGTACGCTTGAACTGAGAAGGGAGAGGCCTCGCGGCCTCCCCCTTTTTTGCGTTTACGGGCTTTTGTCTCACATAGTAGCTGTGTTTTATAACCCTCGTTTGTCGCATCTTCTGTGAACGGGCTACAATAACTTAGTCTGTGCGATATGGAGGTGAACATGGCTGAAGCTGGTATCGGTGTTGATATCGTCGAGATTTCCCGTATGAAATCAATTCTTGAAAAGACGCCGTCGTTTGCTCGGCGTGTGTTTACCGAAGAAGAGCGTGCGTATTGCGATGCATCATCGCGTCCCGCTGCTCACTATGCGAGCCGCTTTGCTTCGCGCGAGGCGGTGCTTAAAGCTCTCGGCACGGGTTTTAGTCAAGGCGTGGGTCGCAAGGATGTTTCGGTAACGCGTGATAAACTCGGCAAACCGAAGGCGCTGCTTTCGGGCCGTGCACTCGAGATCGCTCATGAGCTGGGTGTTGTTGAGGTCGCTCTTTCCATTACGCTTACAGGAGACTTAGCCGTTGCGAATGCCATCGCGATTACCGAAGATGCTCGGCCTAAGCCAAAAGAGGAAAAGGTGAGTACCAAGAAACGCGTAGCGCAGACATTTAAAGAGGCTCGCTCTGTTTTAGATGAGCTTGAGCAGCTGCAGAATTCAGCATTGACGGAGCACCTGGGCGATGCTTCGCAAGATACGCTAGGAGCATAGATGAAACCGGTTTTGAGTACCGAAGAAGTCGTTCGTCTCGAGGATATCATCGAACGCGAAGGGACTTCGAAGGCCGAGCTTATGGAGCTAGCGGGTGAGTTTGCCGCCAACGAGGTCTTGAAGCTCAATCCCGATCGGGTTCTCGTTCTGGTCGGTTTTGGTAATAATGGCGGCGACGGTTGGGTTGCCGCCGATATTCTGAGCCATAAGGGTGTGGACGTCGATATCGTTTCTCCGGTTGAGCCGGATGAGATTCCTGCTGCTCTGGCACGTCATGTTGCTCGTCGTACTGCCGGCCGCGATGTGCACGTTTGCGTCGGCCCCTCGCGTGACGAACTTGAGGTTTTGATCGATAAGGCCGATGTTGTTGTCGATGCCATTTTTGGTACCGGTTTCCACGGGAATCTGCGTGCGCCGTTCTCCATCTGGATTCCTACGGTCAATGAATGCGCCGATTGTGTCGTATCCATTGATGTCCCCTCGGGCCTGAATGCCGAGACGGGCGTTGTTGATGACGACTGCATTCGTGCCGAGCATACGGTGACGATGATTGCGCCCAAGATTGGTCTGTATAGCGCTGATGGCCCTGAGTATGCTGGCGATTTGATCTGCGGCAATCTTTACGACCGTCTTGACGAGGTCATCGATGATGTCGACCACGCCGCCGAGATTGTCGAGCCCGGTGACTTAGTTGATTACTTTGCTCCACTTCCTACGAATATCGATAAGTATTCCCGTGGCTCTGTGCTTATTGTCGCCGGATCTGCGCAATATCCTGGTGCTGCCATTATGGCGGCCAAGTCTGCAGCTCGCGCGGGTGCTGGTTACGTGGCAGTCGCGGCTCCTGACGCCTGCGCCAATCTTATTCGCATGGCACTTCCTTCGATTCCCGTCTTTGCTATTCCGTCTGATTCCCGCGGCTCCTTTGGCGCCGCTGCGCGCATGACGGTGTGCGAGATTGCAAAGAAGTACAGCTGCGTACTGTGCGGTCCCGGTATGACGACGTCTGCCGGCGCTATGCAGGTGGTTTCGGGCTTGCTCGAGCTTGATGTACCGCTTATTTTGGATGCCGATGCACTCAACTGCCTTGCTAAGATTGCCATTGACGGTATTGATAGTAACCCCGAGATGTATCGTCGCGAGCAGCCGTTGGTTATGACGCCGCACTATCGTGAGCTTTCGCGTCTGGTTGCCGGTGACGAGGTGAACGACCTTGGTACCGCGATTGCAGCCGCGCAGAAGGTTGTCTGGGCTGCAGGCTCCGACAATCTGGTGGTCATTGCCAAGGGGCCGACGACGGCTATCTGTGGCGTTGAGCGTGTGCTGCTGCCACTTTCGGGTCCGGCTTCTCTGGCAACTGCCGGTTCGGGTGATGTTCTCGCGGGTATTTTGGCCGGCACGCTTGCCACCATGCGCGACGAGATGGATCGTTGGGAGTTGCTGTATTCGTACGCCGTCGCACTTCACAGCTACGCCGGTTTTGCCGCGGCGACGGAGTATGGTGAGAAGAGCGTTATCGCGACCGATCTTATCGACTTGATTGGTCCTGCCATGGAGCTGGCAGCAAAGGATGCGCTCGAAGATCTGGGAATCATGGACGAAGGGTCGGATGACTAATCATGAATAAAGCCGATTTGACGCGCTGGTCCTGGGTCGAGATCGACCGCGGGGCGCTCCGTCGCAACACGAGGGCCTATAAGAATTTGCTGAATCCACGTCAGCGCCTGTGCTGCGTGGTTAAGGCCGATGCTTATGGTCATGGAGCTGTTGAGTGCGCCAAGATCATGTATTCGGCCGGTGCCGACATGTTTGCCGTGGCGACGGTTAACGAGGGCGTTGAGCTCCGACAGGGCGGGATTACGAAACCCATCCTCATCCTAAGCGAGCCGCCCATCGAGGCCATTCCGACGTTGCTCGAGTTTGATATCATGCCCTCGGTCTATACGTCTGACTTTGCTCTTGCGTATGGCGAATGTGCCGTCGCGGCGGGCAAAGTGGGCAAGTATCATCTCGCCATCGAGACGGGCATGAATCGTATCGGCGTTCACTACACGCAGGTGCTTGACTTTGTCCGCGGTATTAATTTCCATCGCGGTATTCAGTGCGACGGCGTATTTACGCACTTCGCCACGGCCGATGAACCTTCGGGCTGGGACTACAAACTGCAGTGTCAGCGCTTTACCGAGGCCGTTCAGGCCATTAAGGATGCGGGCTTTGAGTGCGGTATCGTGCACTGCGCCAACACGCCGTCCTCGATGCTCGACCCTTCGATGCATTTTGATATGATTCGCGCCGGCGTTGGCTTGTATGGAATGCAGCCGTGCGAGCTGAGTGGCCGCGTGATGCAGCTTGATCCCGTTATGAGCGTCCATGCGCGTGTGACGCGCGTGGCACACCCTGCGATGGGTGAGGGCGTGGGCTACGGTTTTACCTACCGCGTACCGCGTACGCGCGTTCAGATCTGCACGCTGCCGATCGGTTATGCCGATGGCCTATCGCGTGCGCTTTCCAATCGTATGGATGTGCTGTATCGCGGCGAGCGCGTGCATCAGGTTGGCAATATCTGTATGGACCAGTTTATGGTCGCCATTCAGTCCAACCCGGCACACGAGATTCCCGAGGCCGAGTATGGTGACGAGATGATTATTGTCGGCCGCGATGGCGATGCCGAGATCACTATGGACGAGATGGCCCGACTGCGCGGAACGATTAACTACGAGGTCGCCTGCGGCTTTGGCATGCGTCTCGACAAGGTCTACGTGTAGGAGCCGCTATGGGCGTCATGCACATCCCGGGCCATACCCATCAGGCGCCGCGTGAGGTCGCACTCGAGGAAATTGAGGCCGTTCTGGGCGATTGTCACCTCTGCCAGCTCTACCAGTCGCGTCACAATATCGTGTTTGGCGTGGGAAACCCCCGCGCTCGTGTGATGTTTATTGGCGAGGCGCCGGGCCGCAATGAGGATTTGCAGGGCGAGCCCTTTGTGGGGGCGGCAGGCGAGGACCTCAACGGCATTTTGTCGCTGGCGGGGCTCAAACGCGAAGACGTCTACATTGCCAACGTGCTTAAGTGCCGCCCGCCGGGAAACCGCAATCCGCGTCCCGAGGAAGTGCTGGCTTGCTCGCCGTTTTTGCGTGAGCAGATTCGAAGCATCTGGCCCGATATTATCGTGACGCTCGGCAACCCCGCGACGCACTTTGTGCTTAAGACCGAGATTGGCATTACTAAGCTGCGCGGCAGGTTCCACCAGATGGGGCATTTTGTAGTAATGCCCACGTTCCATCCGGCAGCAGCGCTACGCAATCCGGCGTGGCAGGAACTGCTGGAGGAAGACTTTAAGATGCTGGGCGACTATCTGGAGCGACATCCCGCACCAGAGGACGCCTCGGAATAATAAGGAGCATATATGTCCCTGGAGCGCCTGGGGGTAGGTACTTACAAAACGACTTGCGCTGCCGATACGGAGTACTTTGGCGAGCTAATTGCACCGTGCCTTGAGGACGGCGATGTGCTCATCCTGACCGGTGGCCTGGGGGTGGGCAAAACTCACTTTACCAAGGGCGTCTCGCGCGGGCTGGGCGATGGGCATATGGTTACGAGCCCTACGTTTGCGCTCATGGCCGTTCACGATCAAGGCCGTATTCCGCTGTTTCACTTTGATCTATACCGCCTGGAGCATGCCTACGAGCTCGAGGATACGGGCATTTTCGATGTGCTGGGCTATGAGGGTGCTTGCCTGCTGGAATGGGGCGAACAATTCCAAGACGAGCTGACGGATGAGTATCTTTCGGTGACGCTCAAGCGTGATGAGGGCGACAGTGATGTGCGAACGATAACGCTCGAGGCGCACGGTGACCGCGCAATGGAGCTTTCCCATTTGATTGATAAGGCTGTACAAGATGAGCTTGCATAACGACAACGCGCTGGTGGTGGCGCTCGATACTTCGACCGACATGCTTGCCTGCGCGGCAAGCTGGATTGATGGGCAGACGGGCGAGACGAAGCTCGTGAGTGGCGACCACATGTGTCGCCGTCACGCCAACGTTGAGCTCGTGAATACCGTTGATGGCGTGCTGGCTCAAGTCGGTCTGGATCGCAGCGATGTTGGTTGCTACGTGGTCGGCCGCGGCCCGGGGTCGTTTACGGGTGTGCGCATCGGCATCTCCACTGCCAAGGGCCTCGCGCGCGGTGCCAATGTTCCGCTGCTGGGCGTGTCGACGTTCGACGCTTGCGCTTGGACGGCGTGGAAGGCTGGCGTGCGCGGCAAGCTTGGTATCTTGGCCGATGCCATGCGCGGTGAGGTATATCCGGCACTATATATGCTGGGCGATGAGGGTCCCGAGCGTCAATTTGAGCGCGAACACGTGGTCAAGGCCGCCGTGGCGCTCGATGAGTGGCGCCGAGCAGCGGACTGGGACCAGGTTCAGCTGACCGGTGACGGTCTCGTGCGCTATGGCAAGCTGCTGGGTGAGGACGAGACCGCCCGCTGCGTGGAGCGCGACCTGTGGTGGCCTTCGGGCGAGGGCTTGCTGCTCGCGCACGCTGCGGGTGACGGCGATCCGGCTCGCGTCCTGCCGATTTACACGCGCCTTTCGGATGCCGAGGAAAACGAGCGCAAGCGTCTTGGTCTTGCCGAGAGTGCGCAGAGCGAAATTACGGGCGTTGCCGATGAGCTCGCCGGTCGTCATCTGCAGTTCCGTCCCATGGGCGCGGCGGATGCCGAGGGCGCGAGCGCGCTAGAGGCTGCCTGCTTTGAAGGTGCCGGACACGAGGCGTGGACGCCGGGCATGTTCCTGTCCGAACTGGGCGAGGACGTCGCTGCGCCGCGTAGTTGGTGGGTGGCACACGACGACGGCAAGCTGCTGGGCCTTGCCGGCGGTATGGTCGTGGACGGTGATGTGCAGATTCTGGATGTCGCCGTCGACTCGGCACATCGCCGTGAGGGCATTGCCCGCAAGCTGCTGTCGCATGTGAGCTATGATGCCCAGATGCTCGGCTGCACCACGGCTTCGCTCGAGGTCGAGGACGGCAACGAGGGCGCGATTGCGCTCTATGCCGCTCTGGGCTTTACCGAGGTGGGTCGTCGTCGTGGCTACTACGGTGTCGGCAAAGACGCCATCGTCATGACGGCCCCACTTCCCCTCGTACTTCCGGTCGATAACGCCTCGCCCGAGCCGACGGCAGCCGAGCAACGCGTATGGCCGCTGCCTGCGCCTGGGCGCTCCGAGGGGGAGCGCGCCGAAATTGAGCGCCGCCGCCTGGTGCTCGCTATCGAGAGTTCCTGCGACGAGACGGCCGTGGCGATTATCGATGCGGATGGCAATATGCTGGCCAACCAGGTGTCGACACAGATTGATTTTCATGCCCGCTTTGGCGGCGTGGTGCCCGAGATCGCCTCGCGCAAACACGTTGAGGTGATTGTGAGTGTCGTGGATGCGGCGCTCGAGGATGCCGCAGCATCGCTTGGTCTTGAGGGTGGAGCCATTGCTCCCAGCGAGCTTGCCGCCGTGGGCGTGACACAGGGTCCGGGCCTGGTGGGCGCCCTCGTGGTGGGCGTTGCCTTTGCCAAAGGCTTTGCCTACGCTGCCGGTAAGCCGCTCGTATGCGTCAACCATCTGGAGGGGCACCTGTTTGCCAACCTGCTGGCGCAACCCGACCTCAAACCGCCGTTTATCTTCACGCTTGTCTCGGGTGGGCACACCATGCTCGTGCACGTGAAGGCGTGGGGCGACTACGAGGTGCTCGGTGAGACGCTCGACGACGCTGTGGGCGAGGCCTTCGACAAGGTAGCCAAGGCGTTGGGTCTGGGCTATCCCGGTGGCCCCATCATTTCCAAGCTGGCCGAGACGGGCAACCCCAAGGCGATCGATTTCCCCCGTGCGCTTAACAGCAGGGGAGACTATCGCTTCTCGCTTTCGGGCCTTAAAACCGCTGTGACGCTCTACATTGAACAGGAGACCAAGGCCGGGCGCACGATTCACCTGCCCGATCTGGCAGCTTCGTTTGAGGCAGCTGTCTTTGACGTGCAGTACAAGAAGGCCAAAAACGCATTGCACGCTACCGGATGCAAGGAATACTGCATCGGTGGCGGCGTCTCGGCCAACCCGCATCTGCGCGAGATGATGATCAAGAAGCTTGGGCGTCAGGGGATTCGCGTAACGGTGCCGCCCTTGTCTGCCTGTACCGATAACGCCGCCATGATCGCGGAGGTCGCTCGCCGTAAATTCGACCGAGGTGAAATCTCGCCGTTCGACGTCGACGCCGATCCGAACATGACGCTGTAGCTGGTACGGCGCGGTCCCCGGACGGAGGGGCCGGATATAAGGTTTCCTGCTCTACAGTCCTGCGCAAGACGAAGGCCACATTAAGTGGCCTTCTTTGCGTGCGGAACTCGCGATAAACCTTATATCCGGCCCCTCCGTCCGGGGACCTTTCTGTATCGATATAGCTTCTGAGCTGGTTTGGCGTCGACAACGTCCAGCAAGGTTAACAAGCCAGCGTCGAATTTCCAGCGTTCTTTAGCTGAAAGAAAAAGTTGGTGTGCGGAGCTTTGCTCCGCATTTGGGATGGGAGCCCCTCGGGAGCGGGCGGGCGTATACAAGGTTTATCGCGAGTTCCGCACGAGCCGGAGAGCACTTAATGTGC
>CABUJH010000073.1 GCA_902491895.1 uncultured Collinsella sp.
GGTGTATTGCTGCACACCCCGAGTGGCTTTGCCTGGTAAATATCTCGCGTCGGGCGGTGGGCACGGCACGGAAGATCCGCTTCGCGCGAGAAAGTTAAATGATTTATGAAGGGGGGATGAGAACTATGACTGAGACCGCTAAGAAAAAGCGCGGTATGCCTTCATCGTTCACCATTCTTCTTGCTCTGCTGGCAATTGTCGCAGTGATTACCGTTATCGTCTCCGGCACGTCCGGCGGCGCGGTTACTGCCGCCCGTCTGAGCGATTTCTGCACCGCCCCGATTAAGGGCTTCGCTGACGCTCTGCCCGTCTGCCTCTTCGTTATGATCCTGGGCGGCTTCCTCGGTATGATGACCGAGACCGGCGCCCTGGACAACGGCATCGCCGTTCTGGTGCAGAAGCTTAAGGGCAACGAGATTATGCTCATTCCCGTGCTGATGCTCATCTTCTCCCTCGGTGGTACCACCTATGGTATGTGCGAGGAGACCGTTCCCTTCTACGCCCTGCTCGCCGCTACCATGATGGCCGCTGGCTTTGACCCCATGGTCGGTGCCGCTACCGTCCTGCTCGGCGCTGGCTGCGGCTGCCTGGGCTCCACGGTTAACCCGTTCGCCGTCGGCGCTGCCGTCGACGCTCTGACCGGCGTTGGCATTGAGGTCAACCAGTCCATCATCATCGGCCTCGGTGCCGTCCTGTGGATTGTCACTACCGCTATGTCCATCTTCTTCGTGATGAGCTACGCCAAGAAGGTCAAGGCTGACAAGGGTTCCACCATCCTGTCGATGCAGGAGCTCAAGGACGCCGAAGAGGCTCACGGCAAGGCTGCTTCCGAGGTCCACAAGGAGGTCAAGCTCACCGGTCGTCAGAAGGGTGTTCTGATTGCCTTCGCCTTCACCTTCGTCGTCATGATCGTCGGCTTCATTCCGCTGGCCGACCTCAACGAGGGCGTCGCTAACTTCTTCGACGCTGGCGCTGTCTACGACGCCGACGGTAACGCCGTCGTCCAGGGCTGGTCTGCCCTGATCACCGGCCTGCCCATTGGCCAGTGGTACTTCGACGAGGCTTCCACCTGGTTCTTCCTCATGGCCGTCCTGATCGGTATCATCGGTGGCCTGTCCGAGAAGCAGATCGTTAACACCTTTATCACCGGCGCTGCCGACATGATGTCCGTTGTTCTCGTCATCGCCCTCGCCCGTGGTATCTCCGTCCTCATGGCTAACACCGGCCTCGACGTCTTCGTCCTCGACGCTGCCGCCAATGCTCTGGCTGGCCTGTCCGGCGTGATCTTCGCTCCCATGAGCTTCCTGGTCTACTTCGGCCTGTCCTTCCTGATCCCCTCGACCTCTGGTATGGCTACCGTCTCCATGCCCATCATGGGACCGCTGGCTGTTAAGCTCGGCTTCTCGCCCGAGGTCATGGTCATGATCTTCTCCGCCGCCATCGGTGTCGTGAACCTGTTCACCCCGACCTCCGGCGCCATCATGGGCGGTCTCGCCCTGGCCAAGATCGAGTGGACGACCTGGCTCAAGTTTGCCCTTAAGCTCATTGTCGCTCTCTCCGTCGTCTGCGCCGTCATCCTGACCGTTGCCTGCGTGCTGATCTAAGTACCCAACGGGTACCCCACGGAAACCTTGACGATCCTGTAAAGGATCACCTGGTCATCGTCTGTCCGGTGGGGTCAACCCACCGGTAGACTCCTACCTTTAGCCCCCTTCCGTTCCGTGCGCGGGAGGGGGCGCTCTTGTGTTCCGGCGTTTTACCAAACGCCGGAACCGCTCGACGCTGCAAGCCCGCCAGAGCGGCAATCTGACGTTCAATCGTCGGGCATGGCCAAAAGGCCTATGCCCTCCTCTTTCACGTCACCTTGCTCGCTCTGGCGGGCTTTCGCTGGCTTATGCTCAACCTGCGGCGCTGCCATCGTTGGTGCTGAGCGACTTGTTCCCCGCCTCAAATTAGCCATCCTGGGTCCCCGGTGGTTGCGGTGGGCGTGTTTGGTTGGTGCCTGTTGATGGTTTGGGTATCGGGGAGGGCGGGCTCCGTTATAATCGCCTAGAACATTAAATGGAAACGGGACGGGAGCCATACATGCGCCAGGGTTTCGACAACGCGAAATATATCGAGCTGCAGGCCGCTCATATTAAGGAGCGCATCTCGCAGTTTGGCGGCAAACTCTATTTGGAGTTTGGCGGCAAGCTGTTTGACGACTATCACGCGAGTCGCGTGCTGCCGGGTTTTGAACCGGACAGCAAGTTCCGCATGCTCAAGAGCATTGCCGATGACGTTGAGGTTATCATCGCGATCAACGCGAACCACATCGAAAAAAACAAGGCTCGTGGTGACCTCGGTATTACCTATGACGAGGATGTGCTGCGCCTGGTTGACCTGTTCCGCGGCAACGGCTTTGCCGTCGCGGCTGTGGTCATCACCCAGTACGCCGGCCAGCCTGCTGCCGATGTGTTCCGCAACCGCCTGAACGCGCTCGGTATTCCCGCCAAGCTGCACTATCCCATCGAGGGGTATCCGCACGATGTCGATCTGATCGTGTCCGACGATGGCTACGGCAAGAACGAGTTTGTCGAGACCACCCGACCGCTCGTCGTGGTCACTGCCCCCGGTCCTGGCTCGGGCAAGCTTGCCACCTGCCTGTCTCAGCTCTATCACGAGCACAAGCATGGCACGGCCGCCGGCTATGCCAAGTTTGAGACCTTCCCGGTCTGGAATCTTCCTCTGACGCATCCGGTCAATATTGCCTACGAGGCCGCCACGGCTGACCTCGACGACGCCAATATCATCGATTCGTTCCACCTTGAGGCCTACAACAAGACCACAGTCAACTACAACCGCGACGTCGAGGCCTTCCCGGTGGTCCGTGCTCTGATGGAAAAGATCCTGGGCAAGAGCCCCTACCAGAGTCCTACGGACATGGGCGTCAATATGGTCGGCTTTGCCATCACCGATGACGATGCCTGCCGCGACGCTTCCAAGATGGAGATCGTCCGCCGCTACTTTACCGCGGTCGAAAATGTGCGCCGTACCGGCGTGGGCGATGAGCAAGTCGACCGTCTCAAGATTATTATGAAGAAAGCCGGCATCGATAAGAACTACTCACCGGCGCGCTCGGCGGCCCTCACCAGGGAGCAGCTGACGGGTGGTCCCGTGGGGGCCATGGTCATGCCCGATGGCTCCGTGGTGACCGGTAAGACCTCCACGCGCCTGGGCGCCGCAAGTTCGCTCATTATGAACGCCCTCAAGCACGTCTCGGGCGTCGACCTTGAGCTCGAGGTTATCAGCGATGAGGCGATCGAGCCCATCAGCAAGCTCAAGACGCATTTCCTGGGCAGCAAAAACCCGCGCCTCCACACCGACGAGACGCTTATGGCGCTGTCGATCACCTCGGCCACGAGTGAGACGGCCGCTCGCGTCCTTTCGGGCCTGGAGCAGCTGCGCGGTTGCGATGCCTTTTTTAGCGTGATTATCTCGCCGACGGACGAGACGGTACTGCGCAAACTGGGTATCAACGTGTGCTGCGAGCCCAAGTTTGAGCGCCGCGGTTTCTTCCATCGCTAAGTTTGAAGCACCGCGGTAATTGCATTGCATTTTGGCCGTATCGGGTTAGCGCCCGGTACGGCTTTTTGATCAATAAAGCGCCTATTTCGGCGAAAAATAGCTGTTTACCTGCCTAGAAACAATTTGAGCGGTATACAATAACCATAACTGTTTCATCCTTAGCGGGATGCGCATGATGGATATTACCTGCCATCGTGAGGTGTGTCGGTCGCGCACGGCGCGTTAGATGCTCGTGCTCGGTTTGAGGAGGCTGCTATGGCGGGCAAGGGTCGTGCGAGCGTCAACGATATGAAGCGTGTCGAGGTGCTGGTGTTGATGGAGATCGACCGGCAAACCGAAGACAATGGCGGGCCGTATGGTTTCTCGCGCAAAACGCTTGCCGAGCGCGTGGGGGTTTCGCCGTATCGTGCCCGCGCCGCAATCGATCGCTTGGATTCCGAAGGCATGATTGATGTCGTCTCGCGTTATAGCGACGACGGCGGTCAGCTTGCAAATGGCATTTGCCTCACCGAACATGGCAAGTGGTATCTTGAGGGCGTCCGTACCGGCATGCTCGTTCAAGAAATGCTCGAGGACGAGGTTGCTGATCGATAGCAGCATGTAACCCTTGCCATAGCGACGCCGCCTGGGAAACCGGGCGGCGTTTTGTTTCAAGATTGAGAAATGCAATCGCACGCGAGAAAAATTGCGAACGGTCCGCGGCGCGAGTATTACAATGAAGACCCGTAAGATGTGGATAAACAACTTCTACGGGAAGCGCAGGTAACTCAATATGACCAAGCATGTGTTCGTAACCGGTGGCGTGGTTTCGTCCCTGGGCAAGGGTATTACCGCGGCCTCGCTGGGCCGTCTGCTCAAGTCGCGTGGCTACAAAGTAACGATGCAGAAGGCCGACCCGTATCTGAACGTCGACCCCGGTACCATGAGCCCCTTCCAGCATGGTGAGGTCTTCGTTACCGAGGATGGTTACGAGTCCGACCTGGACCTGGGTCATTACGAGCGCTTTATTGATGAGAACCTGACCCGCGATTCCAACTTTACGACCGGCGCCATCTATAAGAGCTTGATCGCCCGCGAGCGTCGCGGCGACTTTTTGGGCGGTACCGTGCAGGTGATTCCTCACGTCACCAATGCCATTAAGGACAAGTTCCGCCGCATCGAGGAGCAGACCGGCTCCGATGTAGTCATCACCGAGCTGGGCGGCACGATCGGCGACATCGAGTCGCAGCCGTTTGTCGAGGCCATCCGCCAGTACCGCAAGGAGGCCGGCCCCGAGAACGTCTGCTACATCCACGTGTCGCTCGTTCCCTATATCGCCGCCGCCCACGAGGTCAAGACCAAGCCCACGCAGCATTCCGTCAAGGAGCTCCGCAGCTTTGGCATCCAGCCCGATATCATCGTGCTGCGCTCCGACCACCATATCGATGACGCTATCCGCGGAAAGATCGCAAGCTTCTGCGACGTTGACACCGATTGTGTCTTTACCAACGAGGACTGCGCGAGCATTTACGATGTTCCGCAGCTGCTTGCCGAGCAGGACTTTGACCTGCGCATTTGCGAGCGCCTGGGTCTGGACCCGCGTGAGCGCGACATGAGCGAGTGGAACGAGTTCCTGCGCAAACAGAATCACGCCAACCATCACGCCGACAAGGTGAAGATTGCCGTCGTGGGTAAGTACACGCAGCTGCCCGATGCGTACCTGTCGGTTATCGAGGCCCTGCACCATGCGGGCGTCTTCTACGATCGCCATGTGGACGTCCAGCTGGTCGACGGCGAGAGCCTCGACGAGCAGAATGTCTCCGAGGTTTTGGGCGACGCCTCGGGCATCCTGGTCCCCGGCGGCTTTGGCAAGCGCGCCCTGGAGGGCAAGATCCTCGCGGCCGAGTTTGCCCGTGAGCACAAGATTCCGTATCTGGGCATTTGCCTGGGTATGCAGGTGGCCGTGTGCGAATTTGCCCGCAACGTCGTCGGCCTTGCCGGCGCCAGCTCCTCCGAGTTCGATCCGGACGGCCCGTTTAGCGTCATCGATCTGATGAGCTCGCAGGAGGACGTGACCGAGAAGGGCGGCACCATGCGCCTGGGCGCCTATCCGTGCAAGCTCGCCGCCGATACCCTTGCTCGCGAGGCATATGGCGAGGAGCTCGTCTACGAGCGTCACCGTCACCGCTTTGAGTTCAACAACGCCTTCCGTGACCAGCTCGAGGACGCCGGTTTGGTTATCTCGGGTCTGTCGCCCGACGAGCGCCTGGTCGAGATGGTCGAGCTGCCGCGCGACGTGCATCCGTGGTATGTGGCAACCCAGGCTCATCCCGAGTTCAAGAGCCGCCCGACCAACCCGCAGCCGCTGTTCCGCGAGTTCGTGCGCGCTTCGATCGGCCAGCACGAGGGTGTCGACCGTCTGCAGGTGACGCCCATGAACCTCGCTACGGACTAAGGGTGCCGGCGAATAAGGAACATACCGAAGCTACTCCCTCGTCGCTCGCCGTGGCGGCGGGGGAGTATCTCGATTACCTCGCGGTCGAGCGGGGTTTGGCGCGCAACACGATTGCGGCCTATCGTCGTGACCTGACGACGTACTGCGCCTATCTGGAGCGGGCGGGTATTGTGTCTTTTGAAGAGGTGACTCGTCAGGTCGTGGAGGGCTTTGTCGCCGACCGTCGCGATGGGGGCTATTCCGATGCCTCGGTGGAGCGTGCGCTTGCGGCCGTGAAGGGCCTGCATGCCTTTTTGGTGCGCGATGGGGCTGTGGCCCAAAATCCAACGACGGCGTTGCGCCTGCCTAAAAAGGCTGAGCGTTTGCCGGAGTATCTATCGGTGGAGGATGTCTCGGCGCTGCTCGATCAAGACTTCCCCGAGGGCGAGATGGGCTTGCGCGACCATGCCATCTTGGAAGTGCTCTACGGATGCGGTTTGCGTGTGAGCGAGTTGGTGGGGCTCGATGTGGGCGATATCCATATCGACGATGGTTTTGTGCTCGTTCGCGGTAAGGGCTCAAAGGAACGCCTGTCCCCGCTGGTGGGAAGCGCGGCGCGAGCTCTGACGCTCTATGTAACTGAGGGGCGTTCTCGCTTGGCGGCCCATGCGCGCGGAACCGAGACCTCGGCGGTCTTTTTAAATAAGAACGGACGTCGCCTGTCGCGCCAGGCCGTGCATGCGATATGCGAGCGGTATGGGCGTCAGGTGGGGCTGGTGGGGCTCCATCCCCATACCTTGCGCCACTCCTTTGCCACCCACATGCTCGCGGGCGGTGCCGACCTGCGTGTGCTGCAGGAGATTTTGGGCCATGCCGATATTTCGACCACGCAGGTCTACACGCATGTCGACCGCACGCAACTGACCGAGGTCTATCTGGCGGCGCATCCGCTGGCGCATCGTTAACACATCGCTGGCCTGCATATTTATAGGTATTTGGGGACGGGCCCCAGATTGCTGCGGCGTGCTTTTGCGCGCGCATGGGCAATCTGGGGCCCGTCCCATTTTTCGCCACTTGTCGTCGCGGTGGTGGGCCGCACGTGCCTTGGGTGGGGGAGTTTGGGGGCGATGTGAACGCCATGTAAAAGGACGTAAAAATCGCCTCAAGGTCAACTTGAAGGTTGAGGTTGAAAGGCGGGGTGCCACAGGTGGCATCCCGCCTTTGCTGTAAACACAACATATTGTGTTTTCGAACATATGCTCGGGGGTGTTTTACAACATATTGGGGGTGGAATGGTGGGG
>CABUJH010000074.1 GCA_902491895.1 uncultured Collinsella sp.
GGACGGAGGTGCCCGTGGCACGCAATAAGTACCCGGAGGAGACGGTCGAGAAGATCAGGGGTGACGGCCCATCGAGTGTTATTTTGCGAGCTAGGCGCATCGAAAGCGACCTTTCGTGGTATAAACTACTTGCCGGAAGCCGCGGCTTTCAGAGTACGGCTTACGTGTACGTTTAACCTCCGTGGGCGACGGGGTGCCGCAAGGCGTAGAATATCGCCCACCTGTAGGGGCCTGCAGCGATGCGGGCCCCGCTTCGTATGAAGGGGGGCGTAACCGATGAAGATCGTATCCATCTCCCAGGACTTCTTCGACCTCGTCGAGGGCGACCGCGAGCTCATGCTTAAGCACAATCGTCCTTGCATCGTGGTGGTGAGGCTGCGTTTCCGCGGGAAGCGCAGGGACTTCGCCGTGCCGCTGCGTTCCAACATCGCCCCTAACGTGCCCAAAGACCAGTACTTTGCGTTGCCGCCCCGCCCCACGACGCGCCCCGGCTGCCGCCACGGCATCCACTACATCAAGATGTTCCCCATAACCAAGGCCTACCAGCGCCGCTTCAGGACCGAGGGCTCGGCCTACTACGAGACGCTCCAGCGCATCATCGATGGCAACACCAAGCGCATTGTCTCCGAGTGCCAGGCATACCTCGACCGCTACGAGCGCGAGGGAAGGCCTCGCTTTGCCGTCGACATCGACCGCATCGTGGGGCTGCTGGAGGGCGAGAAGTAGGGCACCTCGGCTCAGTCTCGAGCCATGCGGAGTCGCTCCGCATTTTTGAACGCCGCGTGTGCGTCCCAAATACTTGAGAAATAAGTTGTGAAGTGCGGTGGCGCGACCGTGCCCGTGCATAGCCGTCACCATCAGCGTCTACGCGGCGTCGGCTTCAAGTGGAAATGGCGCCGCTGCTGTATATGGTTTGCCTTGCTGCAAATAGCGATCAATGCCCGCGATGTTTCTGCTTGCGCTTCAACTTTCGCTGCTCGAAGCGCGTCTCCGCCTCATCCGCGCGACGCTGACTTCTTGCTTGAGCCGACTCCCGCTTCATCGCTTCCCGCTGTGCCGCGAGCGCCTGTTGTGCCTTGGTGCTCACCGCGGGCCGTTTAAGGGCTTTCGCTGCCTCGCGAGCGCGCCGCTTGGGGTTCTTCGCGGGCTTGCTTGTTTCAGTGGCCTTGTCGCCGAAGAACGAGAACTTTTCCCATTCGCTTGTAACGAATCGCAGAATCTCCTCATCGGACGGCTCCGCGCCGAAGACGATGCGGGCGACGCCATACCTTCCGCCCTCGACGTGCTCCGCCAGCCCGACCCAGAATTGACCGTCGTGATATGACGATGAGCAGCAAGTCGCTGATAGCCGCCCTGCGAAGCTAGTTGCCTTGTTCGCAGCCGGGCCGCAGGCCGCACCTACGCTCGAGCTCTGCCACGAGGGCATCGTTGTCGGTCACCGAGACGATGGCGTCGCCGTCGTAGGGCGCCTCGATATAGACGCGGTCGAGCGAGTTGGCCGTCCCCGCCCAGAGCGTCCTGGTGCGCCGGACGCCCCGCACGTGGGCGTAGGGTATCACCGAACGCATCCCAGCGTACACGACGACGAGGCGGTCGCCGTAGAGCTCGAGGCGGTTGCTGCGGACGGGAAGGGCGGCCAGGGCCACGAGGGCCGGGACGGGCAGCAGCGCGAACCAGCCCCATAGGAGCGCGGGGCTCGAGCTCAGGAAACACGCGATACACGCCGCGGATAAACCGCCCGCCACAATCACCATGGCCGCTATGAACCACGGGTCTGTCCTGCCGGGGAACACCCGCTCCGGCCGCTCGTCCTTCTCACCCATTACGGCCTCCCTCCCGACGCCCTCCCTAGCGGAGCGTGGGGCCGGAGAGTGCCTTGAACCCGTCGCCGACCATCTCGCCCCCCGTTCCGTGGGCCTTCTGTAGTGGTGTGTACCCCCGACTGTTCGACGGATGTCGTACGATTGAACGTTTTTCGAACTTTTTTAAGATGGGTGCGGCAGGATCGAGCAGATTGTTCGCGCGAGAGGCTCCCCGCCGCCGCGCCCGGTCTCGGGTTCGATGCATCGACATCCGTCTCAGGTGGTGTCTCCGCTGCGCGACATTGCAGGGGGCAAAGCCGAGATGCCATGGGGCGCGCCGAGGCTTTGCCCGCGGGGCGAAGATTCTAGGGGTCCGACGTGGCCTGGAGGGGAGACGGACATGCAAGCGCTTATGACTGAGGAGCTGGCCGAGTGCCTGCCGCCGCCGTACGCGACCGAGGGAGGGGCACTCGCCCTCGACCTCACAAACCCGGAAGGCGAGGACCACCTTGACCTCTGGTGCTCGCTTACCATCAACCTTTCGGGTGACCCCTTCGCCTCCACGTGGCGCATTCACACTTGTGCCCGGCATCATGGACATGGGCGTCGCCAAGTCGGCCGACGGGGCGCAAGCCCCTGTTGACTCAACGTTCGACGAGATAAACCGCATGTTCTCAAAGCTCGGCTTTATCGATTACAATTCACGCCTCGCGCAAGGGCCGTTCTACTCCCCAAACCTAATCTGCCTGTCGCACGCATCGAGGCGACGGGGCGGCGCCTTCTCGCGTGAGTCAATTCCTGTTTTACTGGTGCGGATCCCAACATGCCCTTATGCATGGTGCCCTGCCGCTTTCGAAACTTCAAAACCATTCGATTTTCGAAACTGAGTGGGAATAAGTTATCGGTACGCTTTTTTATAAAATGTAAAAAAGCACCCCCATAACTGATGAAATGGACGCTGAGAAAAAAGGGGGCGCATCTTGCGTATATACCGACGTGAAGATCTACCTCTATCTTGCATCGCGCGGGTATGAGCTTTCTGTGGGCCGTATTGGGAAGCTCGAGTGTGACTTCATCGCTCGTAGGCGCAATGCTTACGCCTACATCCAGGTCTCTATGTCGATTGCCGACAGAGGCGTCGAGGAGCGCGAGTACAGGCCGTTCGGCCACATCAGGGATGGTTATCCGCGCTACTTGTTCACGCTTGATCCTCTATTGCAGGAGAGGGATGGCATCAGGCACCTTAACATGGCGTCGTTTATGCAAGATGGCGGTGATCTTATTTGAGCGGCGGCCAGATTCCTTTGCTCCCTAGTGCGCAAACAGCGCGGGTATCAAATGAGGACCATTGCCTCACGTAGAATCGATAGATTGAAAACTTGTTTTGATGTTGACAGGCTTTTGGCCAGTGGCTCCTATTGTCGAGTGGGAGTAGCTGAAACGAGGCGATTGAATAACTCCATACGTTTTGGTTAAAACAAAAAATATGCCGCGCGCCTGCGGCATGAAGGAGGGAGATTTCTATGAATATCGTTGTATTGAGCGGCAGCCCGCGTAAGGGCGCCAATACCGATACCATGGTTGAGGCGTTTGCCGAGACCGCGCGTGAGGGCGGCAATACGGTCGAGGTCGTCCGTGTTGCCAGCAAGAAAATCGCTGGTTGCCTGGGGTGTCAGTATTGCTTCGCCCATGAGGGCACTTGCGTGCAGAAGGATGACATGGCCGACGTGATCGAGTCGCTGAAAGGCACCGATATGGTTGTCTTCGCTTCGCCCATCTACTGGTTCGATATCACTGCGCAGGAGAAGGCCGCCATCGACCGCCTGTACGCTTTCGGTGCCACGGGATTCCCGTTCACCAAGACGGCCCTTTTGCTCGATAGCCACAGCGAGGGCGTCTATGATGCGGCGATCGCTATGTACAAGTCAACCTGCGCGTACTGCAAGTGGGAGGACCGGGGCATTATCACCATCAGCGGTATGACCGAGCGCGATAGCATGGCATCGTCGCCCAAGTTGGAAGAGGTGCGAGAGCTCGCTCGCAAACTCGCCTAAGGACAAGAAGAGCGCACGGCAATCAGCGTTGGCGGAAAGCCTACTTCCCTTACCAAGAGGATTACTGATTGCCATGCGTTGATGTCCTTATGGACAATCTCCGCGTGCTAGGAGACCTTCTCGCTCAAGAATTCCCTGAACGCGGGGATGTCAAAGCCAACGAGGCCACGTCCGCGCTCTCCGATGACGCCGTCCTCGAGGAGACGGCGTTTATATTGGCTTGCATAGTTGCTGGCAACGCCCATGCGTTTGGCTATCTCCGAGACCCTGCTGGGGCCAGAATCGGGCAGCATCGCGAGTAAAAACTCAATGTCTTTATCGGAAAGTTCCCGATAGGTCGTTTCGAGAGAAGCCCGACGTCATGCTTCTCGAGTTGCCTGAAGACGCCATTCATGCCCGTGCGCCAGTTACCCTGAGTCTCCTGAGCATATGTCCAATCGATGCCGACTGGCTCAATCTGAACGCCGCTTATGCACGCGCGAGACTATGAGAGGCGGCTATCTGCCGCTTCTTTGGTTCGCTCGATAATATCTTCGAGCATGCCTGGCATGGCGGAGACATTTGCTGCGATCCATGGTGGCCCCTTTGCAGGTTTTGCTAGTTTTTGCAACTTTTGCTAATTTTTGCAAGTTTTGCTAACGGTTTAACATGTCTTGTGCCGCGGGATTGCAGGAGTGAAAAACGGGGATTCCTATTATTCCGACTACGTTGCAACGAGCGGGGCCCGGAGCGCGATGTTGCTGCGCTCCGGGCCCCGCTGCATTGTAAAACCATGACGGTTTGGCTGCCGTCGTCCTAGTCAAACAGACTCGGCATGTCGTTTTCTTTCATGAGGGCACCGGCTGAGGGGAGGCTCTGCGCGGTGAACTTCTCGGCCGAGACGCCGGCGCCAAGGATCTCTTCGGTTGTGCCGACGGTGGTGACCGAGCGGCCCTTCTTGGCCGTAAAGGCCTGGACACCCTGCGTGTTGGTAGTCGTCTTGGTCTTGAGCAGCGACGTGTTGAAGTTCATCAGGCGGTAGTCGCTCGAGACCAGCGCGATGTCGCGATCTTCCTTGAGCACCTGGGCATACAGCAGCTTGCTGCCACCGTAGATGGCGTTCTTGAGGCGCTTGCGGTTGGTTTTGGTGACGTATCCAGAAAGCGCGACGCGCACCACGCGGCCGTTCTCAAAGACGAACAACACGTCGGCCTTGTAGTCCTCGGGGTCGATGACCCAGATGACACTCTCGTCGGGTTCCATCTCAAGATCGGTCGGCAGGTACGAGCCCAGCTGTGCCGACTTGGTATCCTCAAACGCCGCAACCTTGCACTTGTACACCTGGCTCTTGTTGGTAAAGACCAGCAATTCGTGGGTGTTGGAGGACGGAAACTCGATAAAGGGTTTGTCGCCGTCCTTGTACTTGAGCGTGGTCGCCTTCTTGAGCACGCGGTCTGTCATCTTCTTAAGGTAGCCATCGCGCGAGAGCATGATGGTGACCGGGTACTCCTCGACCTCGGGCTCCAAGCTTACTTCGATAACCTCATGGGGCTCAATCCTGCCCGTGCGGCGCGGCATCACGTACTTCTTGTTGACTGCGGCCAGCTCGTCGCTGATGACCTTCTTGATGTTCTCCTCGCTGGAGAGGATCTCCTCAAGCTCGGCAATCTCACCCTCTAGCTTGGCGATGTCCTTGGTGCGGTTGAGGATGTACTCTTCGTTAATGTTGCGGAGCTTGAGCTCGGCAACAAACTCGGCCTGGGTCTCGTCGATGTCGAAACCCTTCATAAGGTTGGGCACGACCTCGGCTTCAAGCTTGGTGCCACGGATGATGGCGATGGCCTTGTCGATGTCGAGCAAGATTGCCTCGAGGCCGTGCAGCAGGTGCAGGCGCTCGGACTTTTTGCCCAGGTCAAAGTTAATGCGGCGACGCGTGGACTCAATACGCCATTTGACCCACTCGTGCAGAATCTGGCGCACGCCCATAACACGGGGATAGCCGTCGACGAGCACGTTGAAGTTGCACGAGAACGAATCCTGCAGCGTGGTCGAGCGATAGAGCTTGGCCATGAGCTTGTCGGGGTCGACGCCGCGCTTAAGGTCGATGGCGATGCGCAGGCCCGAAAGATCGGTCTCGTCGCGGATGTCGGCAATCTCCTTGACCTTGCCCTCCTTGGAGAGCTTGACGATGCGCTCGATGATGACATCGGTCTTGGTGGTGTAGGGGATCTCGTAGACCTCGATGATGCGCTCTTCGGGAATCCAGCGCCAGCGGGAACGGATCTGGAAGCTGCCAAGACCGGTCTCGATGATCTTCTCCATCTCCTCGCGGCGGTAGATGATCTCGCCGCCGGTCGAGAAGTCGGGCATGGGCATATACTCGAGCAGGTCGCAGTCGGGATCCTGCAGGTAATGCATGGTGGCGGTGCAGACCTCGTTGAGGTTGAAACCGCAGATGTCGGACGCCATGGCGACGCCGATGCCTTTGTTGGCCGAAACCAGAATATTGGGGAACGTGGTGGGCAGCAGGCGCGGCTCCTTCATGGCGCCGTCGTAGCTGTCAACGAAGTCGACCGGGTCCTTGTCGATGTCCTTAAAGATCTCGGCGCTGATGGGGGAGAGCTTGGCCTCGGTATAACGCGAGGCGGCGTAGCTCAGGTCGCCCGAATAGTACTTGCCAAAGTTGCCCTTCGACTCCACGAAGGGGGCGAGCAGTGCCTCGTTGCCGGTGGCCAGACGCACCATCGTCTCGTAGATCGCGGCGTCGCCGTGCGGATTGAGCTTCATGGTCTGGCCCACGATGTTGGCGCTCTTCTGGCGCTCGCCCTTGAGCAGACCCATCTTGTACATGGTGTAGAGCAGCTTGCGATGCGAGGGCTTAAAGCCGTCGATCTCGGGGAATGCACGCGAGACGTTGACGCTCATAGCGTAGGGCATGTAGTTGACCTCGAGCGTCTGCGTGATCGGCTGGTCGGTGACCTCGGAGTGCAGGCCGATGACGTTCTCGGCATTGACCTGCTTTTTCTTGGGCTGGTTCTTCGTCTTCTTCTTTGCCACGATATCCTCTTGAACTTCTTATGGGCCGTCGTTATCGATTTGCTGCTACTGCAGGTCCAGCTGGTCGAGGTATTCCTTGCCGTGCTCGGAGATATGGCGCTTGCGGCCTGCCTCGTCGTTGCCCAGCAACAGGTTGAACATGGTTTCCATCTTGGTGACGTCCTCGGGCTCCACCTTGATCAGACGGCGCGTCTCGGGGTTCATGGT
>CABUJH010000075.1 GCA_902491895.1 uncultured Collinsella sp.
TTTGTGCCGTATAATGACCGTTACCTATGACGCGATACAAAAGAAAGGTGTTTGCCCATGCAGGCACAGAAGGCGGAGGGAACCCGCGACCTTATCGGCGCCGAGATGCGCGCCTGGCAAAAGATGCAGCAGATTGCGGCCGGCGTGTTCGAGCCGTTTGGTTTTAAACCCATCGAGACGCCCGCGATCGAGCAGGTGGACGTGTTTGTCCACGGTATCGGCCAGTCGACCGACGTCGTGCGCAAGGAAATGTTCCGCGTGTTCAGCGGTGCCAACCTGGAGCGCGTCTTTACCGAGGGCACCGACACCAAACTCAAGCCCAAGCAGCGCCTGGCGCTTCGCCCCGAGGGCACGGCCGGCGTGGTGCGCGCTGTCGTCGAGAACAATCTGGTGCCCCAGGGCTCCACGCCGTTTAAGGCGTACTACGCCGAGGCCATGTTCCGCGGCGAGCGTCCCCAGAAGGGCCGCCTGCGCCAGTTCCACCAGGTGGGCATCGAGTGGCTCGGCGCTCCCGATCCGGCGGCAGACGCCGAGTGCATCATCATGCTCATGGAGTTTTACAAGCGCCTGGGCTTCGATCTTTCCAAGCTTCGTCTGCTCATTAACTCGATGGGCGACGCTCAGTGCCGTCCGGCTTACCGCGAGCAAGTCAAGCAGTTTATCCTCGATCACGCAGACGAGATGTGCGATGAGTGCCGCGAGCGCGCCGAGCTCAACCCGCTGCGTGCCTTTGACTGCAAGAACGACCACTGCCGCGAGATCATGGCCGAGGCTCCGCTGATGGGTGACAACCTGTGCGATGAGTGCCGCGAGCACTACGAGCAAGTCAAGCGCTATCTGGATGCCGCCGGTATCGAGTATGTCGAGGATCCCACCTTGGTGCGCGGCCTGGACTACTACACCCGTACTGTCTTTGAGGTCGAGGACCCTGGCGCCGGCGTCGGCTCCATCGGCGGCGGCGGCCGCTACGATGGCCTCGTCGAGCTCGAGGGCGGCAAGCCCACGGCAGGCGTCGGCTTCGCCGTCGGTTTTGAGCGCGCCCTGCTGGCCCTGCAGGCCTTTGGCAGCGACCTGGGTGCCGAGGAGGTCCCGTGCGTCTACGTCGCCAATGCCGGCAAGGAGCTGCGTCAGAACGTCTTTACCATTACGCAGCAGCTTCGCGCCGCAGGGATTGTGACCGAGGCCGACTATCAGGGCCGTTCGCTCAAGGCCCAGTTTAAGCAGGCCGATAAGGTAGGCGCCAAGCTCATCCTGGTCCTGGGCGGCGACGAGCTTGCCGCCGGCAAGGTCAAGGTGCGCGACATGCAGAGCCATGACGAGGTTCTCGTCGATCTGGCCAACGTCGTCGAGGCGGTTCGCGAGCGTCTGTAGCGCATGATTTTTGAGCTGCGGACCCGCTAACATGTCCCGCTCGCGACGAGCTATTGTTACGGGGGTGTTTCGCATTTATGCGGAATGCCCTCGCTTGCATATGCCGCCCACCGAGAAATACGACCATTTGGGGCAAAAACCCTTGCAATGCAGAAAATACTTTTGTGTGGTAAAGCGCAATCAGTGTCGAAAGTATTTCTCAAGCGCCTATAATGAATACCGCATGTTACGTGCATAGAAGGAGGAATGGGAGGAAACGTGGCTGAGAACCTAAGCAACCAGTCTGTACCCGAAGCCGCGGCGCGCGTCGCTGCCGTGGTCAACCGCCTCGTTAACCGAATCGGCTCGAATGCCGAGTCCAGGGAGCGTCTCGCCGAGATCGAGATCCCCGAGGAGCTGCGCGATAATCTGGCGCTGTTCCTGCGCCTGGAACGTCGTGTGCTTAGCGAGTATGATCCCGAGATCGCGGACCTGTTCGACAAGATTTTGACAGCCGAGATTGTGGTCAATGCTGGCAACCCCGGTAGCCGCGCTGCCGACGAGTCCGTTGACGAACAGGGCGTGCCCACTGCCGACGAGCCCACCGCCGTGGCGTTTCGCGAAGTCGTCGATTTGATTGACAGCCTGCCGCTTGATAAGCAGCAGGTCATCGTTCGCGCCTTTACGAGCTTCTTCCACTTGGCAAACCTGTCGGAGGAGAACTACCGTGTGGCGCAGCTGCGCGAGCGCGAGGCCGGCGCATCGACCGATACCGAGGTCGATCCCGCCAACGAACTCACCGTCGCCTATCACCAGTTGGTAAACGAGATGGGCGTCGAGGGTGCCAATGAGCTGCTCGGCAAGCTCGAGTTCCACCCTGTCTTTACCGCACATCCCACCGAGGCCCGTCGTAAGGCCGTCGAGGGCAAGATTCGCCGTATCTCCAACCTGCTGGAGGAGCGTCCGCGTTTGGGCGGCTCCGACCTGGTGGAGAACGAGCGCCATATGCTGCAGGAGATCGACGCCCTGGTGCGTACGAGCCCCATCGCGCTCAAGAAGCCCACGCCGGTCGAGGAAGCCGATACCATCATCGACATCTTCGATAACACGCTGTTCGACGTTATCCCCGTCATCTACCGTCGTTTTGACGACTGGGTGCTGGGCGACAAGGCCGGTACCGTGCCGCCGCTGTGCCCGGCGTTCTTCCATCCCGGCAGCTGGATCGGCTCCGACCGCGACGGCAACCCCAACGTCACCGCCAAGGTGAGCCGCGAAGTCGCCGCCAAGTACTTCACTCACATGGTGCTCAAGCTCGAGGACAAGTGCCGCCGCATCGGCCACAACCTCACGCTCGAGGCCACCTACAGCAAGCCTTCTGCCGAGCTCATTAACCTGTGGAACCATCAGGTCGAGATGAGCCCTCGTTACACGGCCCGCGCCGAGCTGATCTCCGAGCACGAGCCGCATCGCGCCGTCATGCTCGTCATGGCCGACCGCCTGAACGCCACCGTGCGCCGCATCACCGACACCATGTACCACAGCGCCGACGAGTTCCTGGATGACCTGCGCGTCGTCCAGCGTTCGCTTGCTGCCTGCGGTGCCGTCCGTGCCGCCTACGGTCCGGTCCAAACCATCATCTGGCAGGTCGAGTCCTTCGGCTTCCATATGGTCGAGATGGAGTTCCGTCAGCACTCCGTGGTGCACGCCCGCGCCCTCAAGGATATCCACGAGAACGGTATCCATGGTGACCTGCAGCCCATGACGCGCGAGGTCATCGACACCTTCCGTGCCATCGGTTCCATCCAAAAGCGCTACGGCAAGAAGATGGCACACCGCTACATCATCTCGTTTACCAAGAGTGCCCAGCATGTGGCCGACGTCTTTGAGCTGGCCCACCTGTCCTTCGCACACGAGGAAGACGTTCCCGAGCTCGACGTGATCCCGCTGTTCGAGCAGCTCGAGGACCTCGAGGGCTGCGTTGACGTGCTCGACCAGATGCTTACGCTGCCCGTGGTGCAAAAGCGCCTTGCCCAGACCAACCGCCGCATGGAGGTCATGCTGGGCTATTCCGACTCTTCCAAGGATGCCGGTCCTACCACGGCCATGCTCGCGCTGCACTCCGCGCAGGAGCGCATCGCCAAGTGGGCAGAGAAGAACGATATCGACCTGGTGCTCATGCACGGTCGCGGCGGTGCCGTGGGCCGTGGCGGCGGCCCGGCCAACAAGGCCGTGCTGGCGCAGCCCAAGGGTTCGGTCAACTGCTTCTTTAAGCTCACCGAGCAGGGCGAAGTCATCTTTGCCCGTTACGGCAACCGCACGCTGGCTCAGCGCCATGTTGAGTCCGTTGCCGCCGCAACGCTTTTGCAGTCGGCCCCGAGTGTCGAGAAGACCAACACCGAGACCACGCAGAAGTTCTGGGATATGGCCGAGAAGCTCAACACTGCAAGCCACGAACGCTATCTGGACCTGCTGAACACCGAGGACTTTACACCGTGGTTCTCGACCGTGACGCCGCTGACCGAGGTCGGTCTGCTGCCGATCGGCTCGCGTCCCGCCAAGCGCGGTCTGGGCGCCAAGTCGCTCGATGACCTGCGTACCATCCCGTGGATCTTCAGCTGGAGCCAGGCGCGCATTAACCTGGCCGCTTGGTACGGTCTGGGCACCGCCTGCGAGCAGCTTGGCGATCTTGACCAGCTCAAGGCTGCCTACCAGGAGTGGCCGTTCTTCCGCACCTTTATCGACAACATCGAGATGTCGATCGCCAAGACCGACCAGCGCATCGCCAAGATGTATCTGCACCTGGGCGACCGCCAGGATCTGTCCGAGAAGGTCTTTACCGAGATGCAGCTCACGCGTAAGTGGGTCCTTGCCATCGTCGGTGACGAGTGGCCGCTGCAGCGCCGTCGCGTGCTCGGCTGCGCCGTCCGTGTACGTAACCCCTACGTCGACGCCCTGTCCATCGCCCAGGTCCGCGCCCTTCGCGAGGTGCGTATGAACCAGGACGAGATGGCCGAGGAGAAGAAGGCCGAGTACATGAGCCTGATTCTTTCGACTGTGACCGGCGTCTCGGCAGGTTTGCAGAACACGGGGTAATCGATAGCCCTGTGGCTCTCACCGGGACCCGATGGGTTTCCCTCTGAATGCGTCCTCGCACTTGAAGCCCCCTTATCCTGCTCCTTCGGAGCTGCGGATAAGGGGGCTTCGTGCTGCGGAGTGCATTCAGAGGGAAACCCATCGGATCCCTTCGTCCTCGGTCTTCTGGGATTAAAGCTGAAGGGAATAAGGCGCGCTTTGCGCCTTACAGCTGTGACGGTCGCGGTCCCGTTTGGGGTCGCGGCCGTTTTGTTGTGGGTCAAATATGAACGTTGTGTTAATGAGTCGGTGGACGGTGGTGTTTTTCGGTGAGCGGCGTATCCTTCCAACGGTTTATCTAGTGTGTCAGTTGAAAAGGAAGAGGGCGCTCGTCATTGTTTGAATGTGAACTGCCGTTTGACCACAAGACGTTGCATCTGGAGCTCGAGGATAAGAACTTTGCGGGTGTGATGGAAGGTCATCAAAACGAGTTTAAGACTACAAAATCGCAGGAAGAGCTGGTGGAGGAGTCGCTTGCCAACCCTTATGGCTCGCCTTCGCTCGAGGAGCTTTGTGCTGGCAAGAAGGATATTGTCATCATTAGCTCCGATCATACGCGTCCCGTTCCCTCGCGTGTGACGATGCCTATTCTGCTGCATCACATCCATTCTGCTGCGCCCGAGGCTCGCGTGCGTATTCTGGTTGCTACGGGTATGCATCGTCCGTCGACGCACGAGGAGCTCGTCAACAAGTACGGCGAGGAGATCGTTGCCAACGAGGAAATCGTTATGCACGTCGCGACCGATGACAGCATGATGAAAAAGATCGGCACCCTGCCTTCTGGCGGCGAGTGCATCATCAACAAGATTGCTGCCGATTGCGATCTGCTGCTTGCCGAGGGCTTTATTGAGCCGCACTTCTTTGCCGGTTTCTCTGGCAGCCGCAAGTCCGTCCTGCCTGGTATCGCCAGCTACAAGACCATCATGTACAACCACAACGGTCAGTTTGTGAACGATTCCCATTCGCGTGCCGGCAACCTGTGCCACAACCACGTGAGCGAGGACATGTTTGCCGCTGCCGAGATGGCTCACCTTGCCTTTGTGCTCAACGTGGTGCTCAACGGCAAGCACGAGGTCATCGGCTCCTTTGCCGGCGACATCCACAAGGCGCACGAGGCTGGCTGCGAGTTCGTGAAGAGCCTTGCCGGCGTTGAGCCCGTCGAGTGCGAGATTGCCATTACCACCAACGGCGGCTACCCGCTCGACCAGAACATCTATCAGGCCGTGAAGGGCATGTGCTCTGCCGAGGCTACGCTTCCCGAGGGCGGCGTGATCATCGACGTCGCCGGCTGTGCCGACGGTCACGGTGGCGAGGGCTTCTATCACAACATCGCCGACAACGATCCGGCGGAGTTTGAGCGTGCCTGCATCGACCGTCCTAAGGACGAGACCCTGCCCGACCAGTGGACGAGCCAGATCTTTGCCCGCATCCTGGCGCATCACCCTGTGATCATGGTCACCGACCTGTGCGATCACCAGATGATCAAGGATATGCACATGACGCCGGTCAACACCCTCGATGAGGCGCTCAAGCTCGCCTTTGAGATGAAGGGTGCCGATGCCAAGGTGGCCGTCATTCCCGATGGCCTGGGCGTTGTCGTCGCACAGCACTAGTACGCGGCCTAAACGAATCGTTTATAACCGACAAGAAAGATAAGGTTTTATGCTTACCAAACTCCTCTGCGAATTCGGCGCAACGGCCCTCATGATCATCTTTGGCGTGGGCGTGCACTGCGATACCGTGCTTAAGGGTACCAAGTATCAGGGCTCCGGCCATATGTTTGCCATCACCACTTGGTCTTTTGGCATCTCGGTTTGCCTGTTTGTCTTTGGCGGCGCCGTGTGCATGAACCCCGCCATGGTGCTTGCCCAGTGCATCGTAGGCCTGGTGCCGTGGAGCAGCTGCATCCCCTTCATGATTGCCGATATGCTCGGCGGCTTTGCGGGTGCCGTGATCGCGTGGTTGATGTATGCCGATGAGTTCAAGGCTTCCGATGGTGTCATCGATCCCATTGCCCAGCGCAACATCTTCTCGACCAACCCCACCACCGAGGGTACGAACTATGCCCGTAATTTCTTCTGCGAGGCTATCTGCACCTTTGTGTTCATCAGCGCCATCCTTGCTGCTGCTAACCGTGCTGGCGAGAACGTCCTGATGCTCGCCATCTGCGTCGGCCTGATCGTTTGGGCCGTTGGCATGGGCATGGGCGGCATCACCGGCTTCGCCATGAACCAGGCTCGTGACCTTGGTCCTCGCATGGCCTATCAGGTGCTGCCGATCAAGAACAAGGCCGACAACAACTGGAAGTACGGCCTGCTCGTTCCTGGCATCGCGCCGTTTGTCGGTGCCGCTCTGGCCGCACTGTTTGTGCACGGTTTCTTGGGCATGTTCTAGTCCAAGGCTACATAGTTGTCCGCTGGCCGCATGGGGTAACTTCCCAGCGCGTCCTCGGACATGAAAGAGCCCCCGCTGCGCACTGAACTGCCTCCCATTTCTTGGACATGAGAAATGGGAGGCTTTTTATGCGTGTCG
>CABUJH010000076.1 GCA_902491895.1 uncultured Collinsella sp.
CGCCGCAGGTAGAGGACGGACAGCGAGCGGGTCGCATTTGAGACAAGGTGACGTGAAACGAAAGGGCGCTGACCTTCTGGTCGCGCCCTTGAAGTTGAACGTCAGATTGCCCAAATGCGGACCGCGCAGCGTCGAGCCTTTACGCGGTTTGGTAAAACCGCGTAACTAATACTCAAGCTTCCACATGTAGCGACGCGTCATGTAGTCCTTGTGGGTGACTGCAGAGAGTGCACGCATGTACACGTTGTTGAGGATCGGGGCAAAGATCAGGTGGTTGAAGTACTCGCTCACGCTGTCCTTGATGTCGTTGAGGCCGAGCTCCTTGGCGTCGAGCTGATAGACGCGCTCGCCACCGTACTGGTTGACGAAGCGGATGCCGCGCTCGTCGTTGCAGCGGCTGCGGCCGACGCTGATGAGCTGGAACAGCGAGGTGCGCTTGTCCAGGATCTCGAAGGGGCCGTGGAAGAAGTCGCAGGTGTTGATGGTGCAGGAGTCGATCTGCAGCATCTCCTGCACGTTGCAGATGCTAAAGACGTAGGCGGCACCAAAAAGCGGGCCCTGAGCCATGACGTTGATGCAGGGCTTGTCGGCGTTCTGCTCGGCCCACTTGGCAGCGAGCGGACGGGTGTACTCGACGGCCTTGCGATAGATGGGATCGATCAGGTCGAAGGCGGCCATGGCGGTCTCGTACTCGGCATAGCCCTCGGTCTGCTGCGTGAGCTCCATGGCGATCATGCTCACGACGGCGGAGTTGGTACGGCCCATGCAGGACTCGTCGACGGCCAGGCTGTCATACTGGATCTTGTAGTCGCAGACCTCGGTGAGGCCGGACTCGTCAACATAGATTGCGATGGTGCTGGCGCCGTGGTCCTTGGCGACCTGGGCGGCGACGATGGTCTCCTTGGTGCCGCGCATGGACACGACAACGGCCAGGGTGTTCTCGTTGACGTAGGCCGGGGTGGCGTGCACGAACTCGTTGCTGGTGTAGCTGGAGCTCACGACCTGCGTGGCCTCGTGCTCCATAAAGTACTGGGCAGGATAGTTGCCGCCGTTGGATCCGCCGGCGCCAATCCACACGACGCGCTTGATGCCGCCCTTGTCTGCCTTGTCAGCCAAAACCTGGGAGACGACGTCCTTAACCTGTTCCTGAGTAGTCATCGCGCATCAGCCTTTCTTCTCGTTTGATGCTCTCGATGGCATACAAGTTACATACATGTTTTGGTTATGTCGACTAGTTGTATGCTATATTTGTCTTAGAATTTTTGCTGATGCGGTTTTTGATAATTGGCTACCAGCGGTTTTGTTGTCGTATTGAATACATGCTTGCTTAGATAAGCATACAAGTTAGATATAGGCTGATCGCATGAACGCTTCATCTAAAAAGAAACTGAGCCAATACGAGCGCTTGGCGGGTACGCTTCGCGACCGCATCGCCGCCGGCACCTACGCGCGCGGAGACAAGCTGCCGTCCGAGATGGAACTCATGGACGAATCGGGGCTGTCGCGCAGCACCGTACGCCATGCCCTTAAGGTGCTCGTTGATGAGGGTCTGGTTCGAACCGAGCGCGGGCGCGGCGCCTTTGTGGCCGACACGCCGGCGCTCCACGAGAACAACCTGGTGTTTTCGAGCTATACAGCGCAGGTCCAGGGTCAGGGCATGAAGCCCACCACGCGCACGGTGGACTCGGGCTTTACCAAGGCGGGCGGCAGCATAGCCAAGTTCTTTGATGCCGCCGTGGGCAGCAAGCTCGTCAAACTTGTCCGTCTGCGTTATCTGGACGATGCGCCACTGTGCCTGGAGACCACCTATCTACCACCGAGCTTTGAAGCACTCATCGACCGCGATATCAACGGTTCGCTCTACGCCACGCTGCGCCAGGAATTCCATCGCGCGCCGGCACAGGGACATAAGACCTTTGAGGTGTGCTATGCCTCGCAAAACGAGGCGTTTTTGCTCAACGTTGAGCGCGGGCAGGCGCTGATCCTGATCACCGACTACGTCTACGACACCGACGGCCGCCCGCTCCATGTCTCCAAGCGCATCCAGCGCACCGACCGCGCCAAATACACCGAGCCCATCGGCTAACCAATCGAAAACCACCACAATGGGGACAGGCACCTTTGTGGTGGTTTTTAGGGTTAACGCGCCAAAAACGATCGATTTTTAAGAGAAACCACCACAAAGGTGCCTGTCCCCATTGTGGTGGTTTTAGGCGAGGAGGTCGGGGAACCAGGTTGGCTTGGGCTGGTTGGGCGTGCGCTCGGCCAGGACCAACTCCATCCAGCACATGTCGTACCAGCGGCCGAACTTTTGGGCGCAGCGGTCGAAGGTGCCCACCAGGCGATATCCCATATGGGCATGGAAATCCTGACTGTTGTGCGTCAGGTACTCATCGTCCTTATCGTGCGGCACGGCGATGAGGGCGCACATGTTGGTGATGCCCATCGCGACCAGGCATTGCTTGAGCGCGTCATGCAGCTTGCGACCCAGCCCGCCATGGCGTACATCGCGCGCCAGGTAAATCGATGTCTCGACCGACCAGTCGTATGCCTCGCGGCTGTTGAGCGGACTCACATAGGCATAGCCTACCGGACGCCCGTCCAGCTCCATCACCAGATACGGATAGCGCTTGAGCGTACGCTCGATGCGCCCGGCGAACTCCTCAACGCTCGGCACCTCGTATTCGCAGGTAATCGCCGTCTGGCGCACATACGGCTCATAGATGGCAAGCAACGCCGGCGCATCATCGGGCGTCGCCAGGCGAATCGTCGGCTCAGACATCTCGGTCATACACCCCTTCTCCCCCAAAAGCAAAGGCCGCCTTGCGCCAAATCCAAGCGCAAGGCGGCCCCTTGTCATTACATCAGGCTACAGGACAGCCGCCAACGCGTCGATATCCTCCTGTGTCGTGGCCCAGCTGGTGCAAAAACGCACCACCGTGTGGGTTTCGTCGTACTTTTCCCAGTACTCGATCGCCGCATGCTCGCGAATGCGGGCCATGTCCTCGTTGGGCAGAATCACGAACTGCTGGTTGGTCGGCGTCTCCAAGAAGAACTGGTAGCCACGCTCGTGCAGCACGCGACGCAGCGCCTGAGCGGTCTCAATCGCCTGACGGCCAATCTCAAAATACAGGCCATCGGTAAAGAGCGCCTCGAACTGCACACCCGTCAGGCGACCCTTGGCCAGCAACGCACCGTGCTGCTTAATGCGCGGAATGGGATGCGCCGGAGCGCGCATGCCGCAAAACACCACGGCCTCGCCGCAGAGCGCGCCGCACTTGGTGCCGCCGATGTAGAACACGTCGCACAGCTGCGCCAGCTCGGGCAGGGTAATGTCGCACTCATCGGCCGCCAGCGCATAGGCCAGGCGGGCACCGTCCACAAACAGCGGAATCTCGCGCTTCTGGCACACCGCGTGAATCGCCGCGAGCTCGGCCTTGGAGTACAGCGTGCCGTACTCGGTCGATAGGCTCACATACACGGCACCCGGGAACACCGTGTGCTCGTAGCTCTCGTTTTCGTAGAACACCTGGATATAGTTCTCAAGGTCCTCGGCGTGCATCTTGCCCTCGTAGCCGGAAATGGTGAGCACCTTGTGGCCGCCAAACTCGATAGCGCCCGCCTCATGGCAGGCGACGTGGCCAGTCTCAGCAGCAACGACGCCCTCGTACGGCGCGAGCAGCATGTCGATCACCGTCGCGTTGGCCTGCGTGCCGCCCACCAGAAAAAACACGTCGGCGTCGGGCGCCTGACAGACCTCGCGGATAAGCTGCTTGGCACGCTCGGTGTGCGCATCGGTACCGTAGCCGGGCTGCGGCTCCATGTTGGTGTCGACGAGCGCCTGCAGCACTGCCGGATGTGCGCCGTGGGAATAGTCGTTGTTAAACGCGAGCATGGCAATCCTCTCTAGCCGGGCACGGGCCCGATGATTCAAACGGGGCTATTGTACGCCGTTGGGATAGGCAACGCGCGCGGCAAGGCACTCAAGCGCCAACACCAGGGCAAAGCCGCAGCTCACGTCGCTCAAAAAGTGAGCTCCGATCACGATACGACCAAAGGCGACGAGTGCCGAGACCACAGCCGCCGTCCAAAAGACCGCCCGGCGACGCGAAGGTTTTTCCTTAAAGGCCGCCGCGGGAAGCCCTGCGAGCATAAGGCCGATCGCCGCGTGCGCCGTGTGTCCGCTCGCGAACGACTTGAACCCGTCCTTGATCACGCCGGCGGCGATAAAGGCCCACTTGTCGGGGTTGCCGATCACCCACCACGGCTGAAAATCGAGCCCCGGCGTCACCTCGATCACGCGCATGCGCGGGCGCGACCACAGCGGCTTGACGATCACGTTGAGGATAATGGCCTGAGCGACCCACACGGCAAGTACCATCAACGCCCAGCGCGTGAGCTCGTCGGGCTCGGTCGCGCGCGTGAGGCGATAGACGATAAGGTTAGCGACGATGACCAGCACAAATGTCAGCACCAACTGAGCAGCGATGAGTTTGCCGCCAACCCGCAGGGACGAAACGATCTCGTAGCCGACCAGGCCAACGTTGACGAGGATGCCGAGCACGGCGAGCCATTTGCTCCCCCTGGAGTCGGGACGCACCGCACGCACGAGCATGACGCCCGCGACGCTTGCCGTCAGCTCGAACGGTAGCTCGCCGGCAGCCTCGATAAAGCGGCCGTACATGCTGCCGATATTGAACAGCGCGCTCGAAATCTGATAATCGAAGAAGCTGCCCACGCCCAGACAAAGGCACAGGACAACCGCGATAATGGCGACATCTTTCTTATAGATGTATCCGAACATGCTTTCCTTTCGATCGGGCGAAGGGTCGACCCGCAACGTGGTGGGGCAAAGATAGCTTTGTCCCATAAATACCCTTACAGGTTGAGCATAAGTGAGCGAAAACGTTCCATTTGTGGCAAGGTGGCCCGAAGGAGGAGGGAAGCGTACTTGCGTACGCGACCGACGAGTGAGGGTCAGATTGCCCAAATGGGGCGTTTGCAGCGTCGACCCGTTAGTCGTCGTCGCTGGCACCCAACTGCTGCAACAGCATGAGTGCCGCGGCCACGGGGCCGGTACCGTCGTTGGCGTCGAGACCGCGACCCAGGCCGCTGCCCGCGCCGGCGCCCGCCTTGTAGGGCACCGACAGTTTGCGGCTCTTGGGGAAGTTCACCGCGCCATAGCGGGTCTTTAGCTCAAAGGCCACCTTCTTGGGCACGTCGACGCCCAAAAAGGTGATGCGGCCGCCGCTGAGCGTGACGCTCTCGAGCCCCAGACGCTCGCCGCGAATGCGGATGCGCGCGCGATTGAACAGGTTGAGTCCCGCCAACGGCAGCTCGCCATGCGCGGCCTCGGTCTCTTCCTGCACCTCGTCGATGCTCTCCAGGTCCTCGGCCGCTGCGAGCTTACGGTACACGAGCACGCGCTGGTCCACCGCCGGCAGGTACTCCTCGGACAAGAAGTAATCGGCCGGCAGGTTAATGCCCACGCTCGCCGCCTCCACGCCGGCGTCGTCATCGCCGCGCGCCTCGGCCACCGCCTGGCCCAGCATCTGCGTAAACAGGTCAAAGCCCACGCTCGACAGGTTGCCGTGCTGCTCGGCTCCCATAAGCGAGCCGGCGCCGCGAATCTCTAGATCGCGCATGGCGATGCGCATGCCGCTGCCCAGGTCTTGGAACTCGGAAAGTGCGGTCAGGCGCGCCGTCGCCTCCTCGGTGAGCGGCAACTCGCCCGGGAACATAAAGTACGCGTAGGCCTGCGTGGCAGAGCGGCCCACACGGCCCTTGAGCTGGTAGAGCTGCGCCAGGCCAAGGCGTTGCGAATCCTCGATGATGAGCGTGTTGGCGGTCGCGTTGTCGATGCCGCTCTCCACGATGGTCGTGGCGATAAGCACGTCGATCTTCTTGGTCGCGAACTCGATCATCACGTCCTCGACCTCGCGCGGGCTCATCTTGCCGTGCGCCACGCCCACGCGCGCCTCGGGCGCGGCCTCGTGCACGCGCGCCACGGCGTCGTCGATGGTCTTGACGCGGTTGGACACGTAGTACACCTGTCCGCCGCGACCCACCTCCAGGCGAATCGCCGCGCTCACCACGTCGGGGTCGTACTCCCCCACGTGCACGATCACGGGACGACGCCCGGTGGGCGGCGTGGTAATCAGGCTCATATCGCGCACGCCGCTCGTGGCCATCTGCATGGTTCGCGGGATAGGCGTTGCCGAAAGCGTGAGCACGTCAATCTGCTCGCGCAGGTTCTTGAGCTGCTCCTTGTGCTGCACGCCA
>CABUJH010000077.1 GCA_902491895.1 uncultured Collinsella sp.
AATCTGGCCGAGCTCGACGGCAACGACGTCGTGCTCGAGGTAGGCCCGGGCATCGTTGATGTTGGTCTAGGTTACCCGCGCTTGGAGCCCTGACGGCGGATGCCGCCCTTGTGGCCGCATGCCTTGTTGGGGCCGATGCCCGCTGCGCGCGCGGGTCCGCCAAATGTCTGCCGTCCGCGCTGCTGCTTGGCCGGCAGGGGCATATCGTAGTGGCGCTTGGCGCCGCTGGACTTCGTCATCGCTGGTCTCCTTCGCATTCCGACCCGCTTACGGTAGCGTCTTTCCATCGTGATTCCAAGCGCTCTCGTTGTTGGCGTCGTTGCCAGCGGCGCCCATCTTCCTCACAAAAACCGCCGAGGCCAGCCTGTGGCTGGTCCCGGCGGTCATGCACCACGCAATGGTGCGGGGCCTATCGAAGATCTTCCCTACTGCAGAGAGTGACTCAGGAAGTCACTGCCCTGCTCGCTCGCGAAGGCGACCACACGGTCACCGGCGCTAAACGCGGTGTCACCGTTGGGGATGAGGATGTTGCCCTCATGCTCGAGGGCGACAAAGACCAGGCCGTCGGGAATCTGGAGCTCGGCAATCGACTTGCCCACCATCGCGGAGCGCGGGCGAACCTCGCCCTGGACGATCTCGTGACCATCCTTGCCAAGGCGCATGATAGTGAAGACGTCCTCCATGTCGAGACCCTCTTCGACGGACTTCGTGATGATGTCCGCCTGGTCAACGGCGATGTCGACGCCCATAGACTCGTCGAACATCCAGGCATTTGCCGGGTTGTTCACACGGGCGACGACGCGATTCACGCCGTACTCCATCTTGGCGAGCATCGCGACCACGAGGTTGACCTCGTCATCGCCCGTTACGGCAATAATGACGTCGGCCTGGAGCACGCCGGCCTCTTCGAGGACATCCGGGCTCGAACCCATGCCCCTCACAACGGAACCCTCGGGCAGCTTCTCCTCGAGGCGCTGCGCAACGGCCTTCCTTGACTCGACGATGCGAACGTTGTAACCGCGGTTGCCCAACAGAGTGGCGAGGTAGGAACCAACCTTGCCGCCGCCGACAATGATGATGTTCATACAGCCTCCTAATCCGTCATGCCGAGCATGGCGCGGAACTTGCTTGCCGAGGTCGCCTGGACGGCGGCGTAGATGATGTCACCGTGGTCGAGGATCGTGCCCTGGGTGGGAACGAAGGTCTCGTTGTCGTGAGAGACGGCGACGATGCTAATCTCGCCAATGGCGGTGAGCTCGCGAACAGGACTGCCCTCGAGCATCGGCGGTACGTCGGCACGAACGAGGCGTACGTCGCCGGAACCGATGCCGGTGACGTCATCGAGCTCGTTGAAGGTCAGGAGCTCGCAGACGCGCCTCACGCCCCAGTCGGTGGTCGAGATGCTCTGGATGCCGAGCCTGCGGTACGTCTCGGCATTGCCGATCTCGTACAGGCGCGCGATGACGCGCGGGACGCGATAGGTCTGTCGGGAGATGCGGGCGACGACGATGTTCGTCTCGTCAGAAGCGGTGCAGGCGATGACGGCGCTCGCACGATCGATGCCGGCGGCAGCAAGGACCTCACGGTCGAATCCGACGCCCGCGACGGTCTGGCCGCCAAACGTGGGGCCGAGCGCCTTGAGTCGCTCGGGGTCCTGGTCGATGGCGCAGACCTCGTAGCCCTGCCTGTCGAGCTTGCGAGCGAGGCTCGTGCCCATGCGGCCCATTCCTACGACGATAACTTTCATCTTTACCTCTTTTCCGGTGCCTGCTTGATGGCGACGCCGTTGCGATCGATGTGGTTCCTCTTGCGAACGATGGCCTTTCGGGCCTCCTCGAGGAGGAGGATGACGGGCGGCAGCAGCACCAGGAACACGAAGTCATTCAGGACGAGCGGGCTGGTGTGGAAGACGCTCTGGAAGGGCGGGAACAGCGTGATGAAGATGATGAGTGCGATCTCGAAGAGAATACCCTTGTTGATCTGCTTGTTGGAGAACAGACCCACCGAGAAGACGGATGCGGTCTCCGTGCGGCAGTTCCAGACCTCACCGATCTGCGTGAAGACGATGGCCGCAAGTGCCATGGTCGTCGCGCGGACGTAGATCGGATCAAGGTCGTTGCCCACGCCAAACATCTCGATGCCGGGGTGCCAGCCATTCATGACCTGGCAGAACATGAACGCGGCGAAGGAGAACAGGGCGCCGAGCATTCCGTACCACAGGAAGGCCTTACGCATGACCTTGCCGGAGAGCAGCGGCTCGTTGGGGTTGCGAGGCGGGTTGGCCATGACGTCAGCCTCGGGAGGCTCGGTGCCAAGACCAAGGGCGGGCAGCATGTCGGTGCCAAGGTCGATGGTGAGGATCTGCATCGTCGTGAGCGGCAGCGGCACGGCGCCACCGGAGAGCAGGTAGATCGCAGAGGGGACAGCCTCGGGCACGTTGGAGTTCAGGATGTAGAGCATGAACTTCCTGATGTTCGCGTAGACCGCGCGGCCCTCTTCGATGGCGTGGACGATCGAGGCGAAGTTGTCATCGGTCAGGATCATGTCCGCGGCCTCCTTGGCCACGTCCGTGCCGGTGATGCCCATGGCGACGCCGATGTCAGCCCTCTTGAGGGCGGGGGAGTCGTTCACGCCATCGCCGGTGACGGCGACGATCTCGCCCATCTGCTGCAGGTTCTCGACGACGCGCAGCTTCTGCTCAGGCGCCATGCGGGCGAAGACGACCTCGCCTTTCAGGGCCTCCTTGAGCTCGTCGTCAGAGGTCTTCTCGAGCTCGACGCCAGAGAAAACGCGAGGGTTCGAGCCCTGGACGATGCCGATCTTGCGGGCGATCGAGAGGGCGGTCAGGCCATAGTCGCCCGTGATCATGACGACGCGGATGCCAGCACGACGGCACTCGGCCACGGCGTCGGCGACCTCGGGCCTGGGCGGATCCTGCATGACGAGGAGGCCGACGAAGGTGAGGCCACACTCGATGTTCTCGGGCGTGTAGTCGCTCATCGAACGGGGGATGGAAGTGTCATCCGGGTTCAGGGGACGGTAGGCGAGGGCAAGCACGCGCAGGCCGTTGGCGGCATAGCCGTCGTTAGCGTCCATGATGCTCTTACGCATCTCGTCGCTCATCGGCATGACCTTGCCGTCAGTGCGGTAGTTGTCGGAGAGGCGGACGACCTCGTTGGGAGCGCCCTTGACGAACGCGACGCGGCTGGCGCCATCGAGCGGACGCTTGAGCTGGTGGATGGTGGTCATGCGCTTGCGGCGACTCTCGAAGGGGAGCTCTCTCACGCGGGGCATCTCGCGCTCGAGGTCCTCGAGGGAAAGGCCGGCCTTCTGCGCGCTAACGAGCAGACAGGCTTCGGTCGGGTCGCCGAGGACGGTGTAGCGGCCGCCCTCCTCGTCCGGCTCTACGAGACGTGCGTTGGAGCAAAGGGCACCACCGGAGACGAGCAGGCGAAGCTCCTCGTTGTCGGCCGCCTCCCACTTGTCCTTGCCGCAGAGAATCTCGCCCTTGGGGGCATAGCCAACGCCGGTGACCTCGTACTCGCGGTCGCAGGTCCACAGGTGGTTGACGGTCATCTCGTTCTGGGTGAGGGTACCGGTCTTATCGGTGCAGATGACGCTCGTGGAGCCAAGGGCCTCGACGGAGCTCAGCTTCTTCACGAGGGCATTGCGCTTGCTCATGCGCTGGACGGCCATGGCGAGGGACAGCGTGACCGTGGGGAGCAGTCCCTCAGGGATGAACGCCACGACCATGCCAAGGGCGAAGATGAACGACGAGGCTAGGCCATTGCGAACAAACAGCACGTCGAGGAGGAAGAAGACGATGCCCATGCAGAGCGCGAACAGGGTGACCTGCTTGGTCAGACGGTCGAGCTGACGCTGGAGCGGGCTCTCGGAGTCCTCCATGTTCTGCGTGAGGCTGGCGATCTTGCCAAACTCGGTCGCCATACCGATCTTGGTGACGACGACGCGTCCGTTGCCCTCGGAGACCGAGGTGCCGGCGAAGACGAGGTTGGGGGTCTCGGCGTCAGTGAGGTCGGCCTCGAGGACGGCGTCCGCGGTCTTCCTCACGGGGTTCGACTCGCCCGTGAGCGTCGACTGGTCGACCTGGAGGTCAGACGCGCGCACGACGCGGCCGTCCGCGGAGATCTTGTCGCCCTCGGCAAGGACCATGACGTCACCGGGGACGAGGTCCTCCGCGAGGACCTGGGTCTGCTGGCCGTCGCGGATGACGTTGACATAGGACGGAAGCATCTTCTTCAGGGCCTCGGTTGCCTTGTCTGCCTGGTGCTCCTGCCAGAAGCTGAAGCAACCGTTGATGAGGTTGACCAGCCAGACGGCGACGCCAAGCTCGGGCATGCCGGCCACGAAGGCGATGATGCCGGCCACCCAGAGGAGGATGGCCATGAGGTGCGTGAAGTTTGAGAGGAACGCAAGGATGGGCGACTTCTTCTTACCCGCCTGGATAAGGTTCTTGCCGTACTTAGCCTGCAGTTCGCTCACTTGGTCACTCGCGAGGCCGGCTTGGCTCGTGCCTAGCGACTTGAATACCGCGTCGCTCGTGAGTGCCGCGATCTGCGGCACCTCTTCCTCGTGCGTATCGGACATGGTGTTCAAGGACCCTCCTTTCCTTGTTCGCGCATGCGTTTTCTGACGCGTGCGACCGACGGTTGTTTCACCGTTGCAAGGGGAGAATATCCTCGCGATGACACTGGCTTTCAGTCTTTTTTGGGTGCGCGCAATTCCACACCTCACAGGCATAAAGTGTGCGTGAAGGTGACCTAAAGATAGCCTAAAGACCGAGGTAAAGCGCTTAATACGTCCTTATATGCCTTGTTCACCTATGTGTAGACACGAAGCTTGCGGGTCGAGCTCGAGCCTACTCGCGATTCGGCTCGAACCATCAGCCGAAAGCCCTATTCATCCGCGACGCGCATCATGCGGTAGCCCACGCCAATGTGCGTCTGGATGTAGCGCGGGTGAACCGGGTCGGGCTCGATCTTCTTGCGGAGGGTTCCCATAAAGACGCGAAGCGAGGCGAGGTCCGCCTGGTGGTTGTTGCCCCAGACCTCGTGCAGGATGAAGCTGTGCGTGAGGACCTTGTCGACGTTGTGCGACAGAAGGCAAAGGAGCTTGTACTCGATGGGCGTCAGGTGCAGTTCCCCGTCGCCGAGGTATGCGATGCCTGCCGTGTAGTCGATTCGCAGGTCGCCGTTCTGGAATGTCGAAGGCTCCTGCCCCTGCGCAGGCGATTGATAGTTGAGGCGCCGTAGCGTCGTGCGGATTCGCGCCAGCAGCTCGCCCACGGAGAAGGGCTTGGTGAGGTAGTCGTCCGCGCCTGCGTCGAGCGCGCCGATCTTGTCGGCGTCCTCGCTTCGAGCGGATACCACGATGATGGGCATCTGAGACCAGCTGCGAATGGCACGGACGACCTCGATGCCGTCGATGTCGGGAAGCCCGAGATCGAGGAGGACCACGTCCGGCGCGCTCGAGGCGGACGCCGCAATGGCGCCTCTCCCGCAGCTCTCGCTGAGGTGGCGAAATCCCTGCGTGTCGAGAGTCGTCAGGATGAGGTTTCTGATCGTTGGGTCATCCTCGACTACGAGAATCGTGGGACTCGATTCAGTCGGCATCTTCCTGGGCTCCTTCCGTGAGCTCATAGCGTGGCAGCGCGAACTCGAACGCGCATCCATGGGGAACGGCATCCTGTATGACGATGCTACCCCCGTGCGCCTCCACAATCGACTTGCAAAGGGAGAGGCCAAGCCCGACGCTTCGCTTGGAGTCCGCGAGCGTCCGGCCGATCGTATAGAAGGATTCGAAGACATGCGCCTTATCGCTATCTTTGATGCCGGGGCCATCATCTTCGACCCTGACAATGGCTTCGGTACCTCGCGAGCGCGTTGAGACGCGGATGGTCGAACCCGCCTGCGTGTGGGTTACGGCGTTGTTTACCAGATTGACCACGACCTGGACAATCAGCTTGGCATCCACTTTGACGAGGAGGAGGTCCTCGCACGGCTCGATCTCCAAGCCGTGCTGGCAGATGTCTGGATTGGCGTGGCGCAATGCCTCCTCGATGATGTCGTCGAGGAGCTCTACGGTAGTATTTAGCTGGACGTTCCCATTTTCGAGACGAGTGATGGCGAGAAGGTTCTCAACGGTGGCGTTCAGCCAGTTCGCGTCGGATCGAATGTCTCGG
>CABUJH010000078.1 GCA_902491895.1 uncultured Collinsella sp.
GGTGCCCCCAGCGGGATTCGAACCCGCGATATCCACCTTGAAAGGGTGGCGTCCTTGGCCGCTAGACGATGGGGACAGCGGGAAAGAGTATAGCAGACTTTTTTGCCGGCGCGTATATCGTTGACAAACTGGAAAACCACCACACAGGAGTAGGCTTCTATTCCGATTTTCAAATATCTCAATCTGTAACATCTGGGCGGGCAAATCGGCTCTATCTGTTACAGATCGAGACAGACGGCGGGCATCGGGACGAACATCTCATTCTGTAACAGTAAGACGATTTTTAACGGCCTAGATGTTACAGATCGAGACAAACAAACGTGGCAGATCAAAACCACCACAAAGGTGCCTGTCCCCTTTGTGGTGGCGGGGCGTTAGGGGAGGAGCTTCATCGCGGCGTCGTGGGCGGCGTGCTCGTAAGCGTCGTCGAGGGGCTTGAGCGGCAGCAGAGCGGTGGCCTGTGCATCGCCACGGCGCTCGAGAGCGTGGGCGATGAGCCAGTCAGCGAGCGCGGGGTTCTTGGGTAGTGCCGGTCCGTGTAGGTACGTGCCGATGACGCCCTTGTAGATGAGGCCTTCAAAGCCATCGTCGCCGTTGTTGCCGGTACCCGTGACGACGGACGTTCCGAGCGGCGTGGCCTCCGCATCGAGCAGGGTGCGGCCGCCGTGATTCTCGAATCCCACAAAGGGCTCGGGTGCCAGGTCGGTCTTGACGGCGACGTTGCCGATCAGGCGATCGGAGCCGCGCACGGTTTCGGCGGCAATGACGCCCAGGCCCTCGATGCGATTCTCGCCCATATAGTACGAACGGCCGAGTAGCTGATAGCTGCCGCAGATAGCGAGCAGCGAGCCGCCATCCTCAACATAGGCTGCGACCTTGTCTTTTTGAGCGAGCAGCTCGTGTGCCACAGCTAGCTGATCGCGGTCGGAGCCACCGCCCATCATGACGATGTCGGCGTCGGTGAGATCGAGCGTCTCGCCCATGCGGACCTCGTCCACGCGCGCGGGAATGCCGCGCCAAGCGCAGCGGCGCTCGAGGGCGATGACGTTGCCGCCGTCGCCATAGAGGTTGAGGGCATCGGGATACAGGTAAACGATGCGTAGCGGGCGCGAAAGCTCGACCGGCGCAATATCGGTGGGGACAACGCTGCCATCGGCGCGCGTTACGGCGTGGGAGGCGACCGAGCTCGCATCGGCGCTCTTAAGCTCGTTGAGCTCCTGGACCAGCGGCGGGAAGGCCGTGTAGTTGGCGACGGCGTAGAAAGTATCGCCAGCCTCCTCGTCCGCCACGGCGCCGATCGCTTGCTCGATATTCGAGATGATGGCGGCGTCGATGCCGGCGTACTTCAGACGTACCTGCATATCGTGTACACGCGTGCCGCCGGCAAAGGCGACAAGCCCTGGGGTATCGGCGATGCGCTCGAAGTCGACGTCGTAGATCCACGATACATCGTGGCCGTCGGCATCGTTGTCGTTGAGGAAGAAAGCGCAGAGTCTGCCGCCTGCAGTCTTGATGGACTGGATTTGTCGATCGAAGCCTACGGGATTCTTAGCCAGGTTGGCCTCGACGGTGCGGCCGGCGATATCCCAGCGCCCCATGCGTCCGCCGGCGGGCACATAGGCATCGAGCGTGGGCTGCAGGTGCGCCGTATCCACGCCCAACTCATGTGCGGCAAAGAATGCGGCGGCAACGTTGTAGACCATGTACAGACCGTTGTAGCGCGTGGCGATGTGTACGGCAGCCGCGTTGGGCGCAGATCCAAAGACCAGGTCAAAATCGTAGCCGTCGCAGCCGAGCTCCACGCCCGTCACGCGACGGACAAGCGCAGGGCGTGCCCAACCGCACGAGGGGCAATGGTAGGCGCCGAGCTGGCCGTATTGCACGTAGTCGTACTCCAACGGGGTGTTGCACTGCGAGCAAAAGCGCGAGTCGCTAATGCGGTCAGACTCGGTGTCGGTGGCGCCGTCGATGCCAAAGGCGATGCTTGCATTGGGAACGCGCACGGCGATCGCGGCACACAGCGGGTCGTCGGCGTTATAGATGAGCGTCGTTGTCGGTGAAAGCTCCAGCGCGTGGGCGATGACGTCCTGGGTGTGGTCGATCTCGCCGTAGCGGTCCAGCTGGTCGCGGAACAGGTTGAGCAGCACAAAGTAGGTCGGCTTGAGCTTGGGCAGGACGCGCACCGTGTAGAGCTCGTCGCACTCAAAGACGCCTACGCGCTTGCTGCTGGCGGTTCGCTTAAGGTTGCCGCGCGCCTCGAGCAACGCGCCCACCACGCCTGGCTCCATGTTGTTGCCGGCGCGGTTGCATACCACGGTGGCGCCGCTGGCGGCAACGGCATCGGCGATGAGATTGGAGGTGGTGGTCTTGCCGTTGGTGCCGGTGATCACCACGCTGCGGTCGACAAGGCCCGCGAGGTCGCTTAGCAGCTCGGGGTCGATCTTCATGGCGATGCGGCCGGGGAGTACGCCGCCCTGGCGCTTAAGGACGGAGCGCAGCCCCCAGCGGGCGATATCGCTCGAGGTGCAGGCGAGAGATGAGCGGAAGTTCATGAAGCCGTTCCTAACGTGAATGACATGGTCGTGACGTTTGTGCCGTTAAAAGCCGTAGCGGCGCGCAAATTCCTGGGCAAGCTGCGATACGTCTTCGCAAGCGCTGGCCCAGGGGGCAAAGTCGGGAGTATCCGAGATGATGCCGTCGGCCTCCCAAACTGCCTGATGCGAAAGGTCCCAGGGGTCGTGCGGTTCGGGCCGGCAGGGAAGGTACGGCGTCTGATACATGGGGTTCAGCAAAAAGAACGCGCCGCCCTCGCAGCGGTTGGCAAACTCACGCAGCGCGCGTGTCGCCGGGCGCATCTTGTTCGTTTTGAACAGCAAGATCGTGCGGGCGAGCAGGTACCAAGGGGAGTTCTCGAGGGTATCGGCCCCCATCTGCTCCTCGAGCTGGTGGGCCAGGGCAAAAAAGCCGTCCTCGTCTTCTAGGCGAGCGAGGGCGAGTAGCACGGTGCCTGCAGCTCGGGTGGGATAGCCTTCCGCCTTAAGGACGCGGCGGGCGTAGTTGGCAGCAGCACGGTAGCGAGCGCTCGCCATGCACAGCTGCGAGATGGCCTCGAGCGTATGGAGCCACCCGATAAGAGCCGGCTCGCTTACGGTGAGACCGGCTGCCGTCACGCCGTCCGTCAAAACCTTGTTGGCCCAGTAGTGCGGGGCTTCCATATCAAATCCGGGCACGCTCTGTTGCAGGTAGTCGGCCGTGGTCGACTCGAGCTTCATCAAGTCGCCTAGACAGGCATCGACGGGCGTGTCCGCCAGGATGATGGCGAGCAACTGGGCATCGAGGACATACGCATCGACGCGAACAATCTTGAGCAGCTCGTCGCGCATGTCGTCGAACAGGCGGTTGCGCGTCTGCTCAAACTCCTCGTCGCTGCCCATGTCTTCGATGCGATGGAGCTCGTCGAGCAGGTGGCGGTGGACGCCGGCATAGGACAGCAGCGCCTGGGCATGCTCGGTCTGCGCATACTTATGAGGGTTGACGCTCACGTCGTTATGGACAAGCTCGCGTGCTGCATCGGTGAGTTCGGGGTGCGACGCAACGTAGGCGCGCTCCAGGTAGGCGGGGATGTAGACGCTCGGATCCATTAGAGGTCTCCTCCCTTAAACGGCAAGCCCTGCTCGGCCGCCCGCAGGATGCGCTCGTCGATCTGGGAACGCACGATATCGTTGGTGGCGACCCAGGCGGCAAAGCTGGCATTGTCGGGGGCGCCCAGGCCCTCCTGCAGTACCGGCGTCGCCTCGGACAGCGCAAGGACAAGCTCGTCGGTGGAGCCCACACCCACGTTGACGCGGGCATAGACGCCATCGGGAAACTCGGTTTGGAAATAGAGCGCCTCGGCTGCGTGTGGGCACGAGCGTGCAAGGATGCGCAAGTAGTGCTCGGCACCCTCGTAGTCCAGCTCGCGCCAGGCAGCGCTCATCAGCGCGATGAGCGTCCATGGGTCCAAGTCGCGCTCCGCGTCCTTGGGACGACGGCGTAGCGGCGTGTTGGCGAGATAGGGGACGGAGTGGGCAGAGCGAAAGCGCTTGAGCTCCTCGGCGGGGTATTCGAGCTTAGCCATGGCGAGCATTGCGGTGTGGCGGACGCCGGCCGGATCGTTGGGGGCAAAGTCGAGGCTGCAGTTTGCGGCTTTGAGCGACATGCGATAGCGGCCGCTAATGAGGGCGCGCGACGCAAGGGCGGCAAGCCAGCGCAGGTAGGGGCGGCGCATAAGGTCGCCTGCGGCCTCACGCTCGTAGGGGTCCTGCGCCGAGGCGATCTTGAGTGCCAGGTCGTGCTCGACTTCATCGCGCTTGGATACCAAGTACTGTACGTACTCCTCGTTGGAGTTGGCGGTGAGGGCGGTCAGCATGCGCTGGGCATCCCAGTTGGTGGGGTCGAGTGCGGCTGCCTCGCGAAGCATGTTCTCGGCAGCGGCCTCTTCTTGCTCTGCCTGGGTATCGTCAGGGATAAAGGGAATGCGGTAGTCGACAGCCTCGACCACCTTGGCAATGAGGTGCCCGGCGCGGTCGCGGTCGTGCACGATGAGCGGCGCGGGGTTGCGGGTGAATTGTTCCATCAGACGCTCTACGGCGGCACCGTCGGTGAGCGGGATATTGTCGCGGCGCAAGGCCTCAAGAACGAGGCGATGGCAATCCTCTTGAATGGGATCGAATGCCATGGGGCCTCCTTTGCTGCGGTTAGGGTTCAAATGTCTCTATATAAGGTTCTAGTTTACCCGCATGTGGCACACCGGGGGTGCCGCACTTGGACATGCACCTTTGCACCACGAAGACGGATGTCGCACAAATGTCGGCACCTTGGACGACTGAGTGGTATCACGGTGCCGCAAACGGTCGATTTTTGGCGGCGAACGGGGCGCATTTTGGAGGGGCACCGTCCTGCCCGGGATATGTGGTCAACCTTGATAAAACGTTTGCCCAGCTTGGGAGTATGAATGCCCCACAAGGGTCTTCAGGGATAGAAAAAACGTTTCATCATTGTCGGCTTTAGGTGAATAACTGACCAACTAGAACGGTAGAATAATGTTTGTCTGAGCGTTGAGACGTTTAGACATCGCGCATTGTCATCGCCGGCAACGCGCAAAACGGTCCTAACGGAGCCAATTGGGTGCTCCGTTATATACGCAAGTCTAAGAGGGGCTTGTTTAGGAGGCACAGTATGGGACGTTTTACCAATCCTCGTGATCTGTACTTTGGTGAGGGCGCTCGCCACGAGGTGAAGAACCTCAAGGGCAAGAAGGCCATCATCGTTTCTGGCGGCAGCTCTATGCGCCGCGGCGGGTTCCTGCAGGACGTTGAGGCCGACCTCAAAGAGGCCGGCATGGAGGTCAAGCTGTTCGAGGGCGTCGAGTCCGATCCGTCCATCGAGACGGTCATGAAGGGCGCCGAGGCCATGCGCGAGTTCGAGCCCGACTGGATTGTCGCCATCGGCGGCGGCTCGCCCATCGATGCCGCTAAGGCCATGTGGGTCTTCTACGAGTATCCCGAGGAGTCCTTCGATAACATCATCCAGCCGTTCAGCTTCCCCGAGCTGCGTCAGAAGGCTCACTTCTGCGCCATCTCCTCCACCTCCGGTACCGCTACCGAGGTCACTGCCTTCTCCGTCATCACCGACTACGCCAAGGGCATCAAGTACCCGCTGGCCGACTTCAACATCACCCAT
>CABUJH010000079.1 GCA_902491895.1 uncultured Collinsella sp.
TCCGCACATGTGCGGATGAATGTGGGAGGTGTTCGGATGAAGTTGATAATCAAGGAATTTGTCCAATCGGATGGTATTCGTGAACAAACGAACGTTTATGCTCGGGTATGTCGTGGTAAAATCTCAGTCGTTATCGGAGCAACCTTACAGGAGGTTTCTTTTATGCTCGTCAACGCAGCAGACATGCTCAAGAAGGCCGAGGCCGGCAAGTACGCTCTCGGTGCCTTCAACACCAACAACCTCGAGTGGACCCTGGCTATTCTCCAGGCCGCCGAGGAGGCCAAGTCTCCGCTGATCCTTCAGTGCACCGCTGGTGCCGCTAAGTGGATGGGCGGTTTCAAGGTCTGCGCCGACATGGTCAAGGCTGCCGTCGAGGCCACGGGCGTTACCGTCCCCGTCGCCCTTCACCTCGATCACGGTTCTTACGAGGACTGCTTCAAGTGCATCGAGGCCGGCTTCACGTCCATCATGTATGACGGCTCTCACGAGGAGACCTTCCAGCTTAACCTCGACCGCACCAAGGAGCTCGTTGAGCTTGCCCACTCCAAGGGCATGTCCATCGAGGCCGAGGTCGGCGGCATCGGCGGCACCGAGGACGGCGTGACCTCCAACGGCGAGCTCGCTGACCCCGCTGAGTGCAAGCAGATTGCTGACCTGGGCGTCGACTTCCTCGCCTGCGGTATCGGCAACATCCACGGCGTGTATCCCGCCGACTGGGCTGGCCTTTCCTTCGAGCGTCTGGGCGAGATCAAGGCTCAGACCGGCGACCTGCCCCTCGTTCTGCACGGTGGTACCGGCATCCCCGAGGATCAGATCAAGAAGGCCATCTCCCTGGGTATCTCCAAGATCAACGTCAACACCGACCTGCAGCTCGTCTTCGCCAAGGGCGTTCGCGAGTACATCGAGGCTGGCAAGGATCAGCAGGGCAAGGGCTTTGACCCCCGCAAGCTCCTCAAGCCTGGTCGCGACGCCATCGTTGCTCGCACCAAGGAGCTCATGGAGGAGTTTGGCTCCGTCAACAAGGCGTAAGTAGCGGTTTAACTTTCCCGTCGGAGGCCCCGTTCACCCTACGCTTTTCCCTTGCGCTCACCTGGCTTTGCCAGAAGTCGCGCAATGGGAAAAGCTTCGGGTGAACGGGGCCTCCTTCGTTAACTCGCCACAGGGTTACTGGGCTGAATTCATTTTTTATAGGTACCGTTTATCGGTGTTGAGGGTTCCTTTATTGGGGCTTTCTTTTTATCTCGCTACAATGGACTTCAAGAGTTCTAATGACTTGGAGTTTGGTATGGCTGTTATTAATGTGCTGCCTTCGGATGGGAAGGTTATTGACGAGGGTCCTGTTGGTTGCTCTGTTGATGTTTGCAATGATGACTTCCGTTTTCTAGATGTTGGCTTGCCACCCGAGATTCTGCGTTTAAAGGACGCGGGGTATCTTTCGCAGGCTATTGAGGCTTGCGACCGCCTACTTGCCCAAGACCCCGATCCCTCGCTTGCTGCCTGCGTTCGTGCCGAGCGGTATCGCATGCTTGAGACGCCGCTTCATTTTTCGGTGTCGCGCGATCGAGCTATTGCGATGATTCGCGAGGAGTGGCCTGAGTTTACCGAGGAGCAGTTTGACGACCTGATTGACCGTGAGCGTATTGACTGGCGCTTTATCGATGGCGAGCTGTTCGTTCTCGATAACTTCCTCGATTCGCTTCGCGTATATCCCAAAGAGGTCCCCGGCATGCGTCCCGATTCTACGGACGGAATAGCACTGCGCAACGAGATGCTCAAGGAGATGGAGTCACAAAACGGATTGGCTCGCGTCATTACGCTTAAAGCGTCCTTGTCTGTCCCCGGCGCTCTGGAGGGGGAGACCGTTTGCGCTTGGCTTCCCGTCGCGGCTGCCTGTCGTCAGCAGTCTCGGGTCGAGATTCTCGACATGACGCCGGAGGGTGCTGTTGCTCCCGCGAACGCTTCGGCGCGTACCGCCTCGTGGTCTTCTTCGAGTGAGCGCTCATTCTCGGTGACCTATCGCTATCACATCGATGCCGCTTATCGCGATATTTATGGGGGTGCGCTTCCGTCGCATCCGTGTATGGACGCGCCGTTGCCCGAAGATATTTCTGAGGACCGTCCGCACATTGCATTCACGCCGTATCTGCAGCAGCTGACGGCCGGTGTTGTTGACGGACTCGAGGATCCGCTCGATCGCGCTCGTGCTATCTATGATTATCTGACGCAGCATATCGACTATCGCTATCAGCCGCCGTACTTGCTTTTGGGATCTATTGCCGATGACTGCGCGCATTCGCTCCGCGGCGATTGCGGCGTTATGGCGCTCACGTTTATCACCATGTGCCGTATTGCCGGTGTGCCTGCCCGTTGGCAGAGCGGCCTGTACGTTGCGCCCGATTCGGTGGGGTCGCACGACTGGGCAGAGTTCTATACGCCGCAGACCGGTTGGCTCAACGCCGACGTGTCATTTGGATCTTCTGCTCGTAGGATGGGGGAGGAGTGGCGTCGTCGTCACTACTTTGGCAATCTCGACCCGTGGCGTATGGTGGCCAACAATCGATTCCAGGCTGAATTTGTGCCTGCTCTCGATGGTATGCGCGAGGATCCCTATGACAACCAGATGGGCGAGGCCTCGGTTGACGGACGTGGATGTCGTAAGCGGGAGATGTTACGCAAGGTTGAGCTTATCGAAATGCTCGAAGTTCCATTTTCGGACTAATCGGTAGAAAGCTGTGATAAACTAACTCACGCATTGCGTGCCCGAGTGGCGGAATTGGCAGACGCAGTGGACTCAAAATCCACCGTTGGCAACAACATGCGAGTTCGAGTCTCGCCTCGGGCACCATACATGCAAGTGAGCGTTCAAGGGGGTCAAGGCCCCCTTTTTCGTGCCGAACTCGCGTGAGCGCGCGGAGCGTTAAGCAAACAAGTCTGTGGCCTGTTTGTAGCGGAGCGTGGCGAGGGCGCCATGCGCCCGAAGCCCGGGGCTTCGCGAAGCGAAGTCCCTTCGAGTCTCGCCTCGGGCACCATACATGCACCTGCGCTTCAAGGGGGGTTGCGGCCCCCTTTTTCGTGTACGTAATGTGATAACGCGCTGTACGTGTTATTATTCGCAAGGCGTTGTTCCCGCAATGCCCTAAAGAGGAACCCGAGGGTTCCCACCTTTTGGCGCCAATGAGCAGCTGACTGGTCATACAAATTAGATTCTCTTCCTCAAATCGAGGATGTCTATGTGTACGACCTGGTTGCTGAGAAGCGCCGGGTTATTTTTTTATGAATGGAGGTAGGGAAAATAGCTAAGTCTGATGACACCCGCATCAACGACGAGATTACTGCATCTTCGTGCCGTTTGATTGGCGTCGATGGCTCTCAGCTCGGCCTGTTCGCCATCCGCGATGCTCAGCGCGTCGCCGACGATCAGGGTCTCGACCTGGTCGAGATCGCTCCCAACGCGGAGCCGCCGGTCTGCAAGGTCATGGACTACGGTAAGTTCAAGTACCAGCAGGCCATGAAGGCCAAGGCTGCTCGTAAGAACCAGTCCAAGGTCGAGGTCAAGGAAATGAAGTTCCGACCCAAGATCGACGTTGGCGACTACGAGACCAAGAAGGGCCACGTTCTGCGTTTCCTCAAGAAGGGCGCACGCGTTAAGATTACCATCATGTTCCGCGGCCGTGAGATGGCTCACCCGGAGCAGGGCCTTAACGTTCTCGAGCGCCTCGCCGAGGATCTCAAGCCTTACGCTACGGTCGAGTCCAAGCCTAAGATGGAAGGCCGTAACATGCTTATGCTGCTCGCCCCGATTAAGGGCGCCTTCGATGAGGATAAAGCGGCAAGCGATACCAAGTAACTAGTGTTCTGTAACCGATTAAGGAGTATTTCATGCCTAAGATGAAGTCCCACAGCGGCACCAAGAAGCGTTTCCGCAAGACTGGTACCGGCAAGCTTATGCGCGCCAAGGCTTTCAAGAGCCACATCCTGAGCAAGAAGTCCACCAAGCGTAAGCGTGGCTTCCGTCAGGAGACCGAGATCGCCGCTGCCGACCGCAAGGTCATCAAGTCGCGTCTCGCCTAAGTTCGCGTTCCCGTTTTTCGTTTTACCGTCTAGGAGTTGATAGAACATGGCACGTATTAAGCGCGCTGTTGCCGCCAAGAAGAAGCGCCGTACCGTTATGCACCGTGCGAAGGGTTACTACGGTGCCGCTTCGCGTACTTACAAGCATGCTAAAGAGCAGGTCCAGCACTCCCTGCAGTATCAGTATCGTGATCGCCGCAACAAGAAGCGCGAGATCCGTTCTCTTTGGATCACTCGTATCAACGCTGCTGCTCGCCTGAACGACATCTCTTACTCTCAGTTCATGCACGGCCTGAAGGTTGCCGGCATCGAGCTCGACCGCAAGGTCCTGGCTCAGATGGCTTACGAGGATATCGAGTCCTTCAACGAGCTGGCTACCATCGCCAAGAAGGCTCTCGAGGCCTAATAGATTCTCTTGAATCGCTAGGGGAGTGTCGCGTTGTGCGCGGCGCTCCCTCTTTTTATCTGAAGCGCGGTTTACATTGCTAAAAGCGCGGGTAGATAAACACTTACAGGTGACCGATCTCTATATATTCCTGAACCAAAGGGTCATCATCTGATACGTGCGGAAGATCCGCACCAGTCTTTCTATTGCCTATAGAAAGCAATATATTGTGTAGGACTTGTGAAGAGTGGAATTCCCGCCCACGGGGCCCCTCCGGTCTGGCAATATATCTCCTTGCCGCGCGGCCCGGTGGAACCGGATGAGCCGCTAAGCGTGCACCTTGAGAACCGGATACTGCGAGGATGGA
>CABUJH010000080.1 GCA_902491895.1 uncultured Collinsella sp.
CTGGTGGACGTAACGGTATATTCGCTCATTCCCACTATCACCTCGGTTGTCTGCACGGTGGCGGCGCTCGCCCCGGTGGTACCGACGTTTACCGTGATTTTGGTGGGCATCATGGTCGTCTACATCGCATTTGTCTGGCTTATGTACAAGCGCATCATGCCGCTTTCGGCCGCGACGTCCGCCGCGCAGAACAAGCTGTCGGGCGTGCTGTCCGACGCGGTCACGAACATCCTGGCCGTCAAGACCTGTGGGCGCGAGGACTTTGAGCGCGACCTGTTCGATGCCGCCGACCGCGCCGCGCGCGACGCCGAGACGGTTTCGATGCACGCCATGATGCAGCGCAACTTTACGACCTCGGGCCTTATCGTCATCACCATGGCCGTGGTGAGCGTGTTCGTCGCGGGCGGCAACGCGTGGTTTGGTATCTCTGCCGGCGCGCTCGTCATGATCTTTACCTATACGTACAACCTCACCATGCGTCTGAACTACGTAAGCTCCATGATGCAGCGCATCAACCGCGCGCTGGGCGATGCGGCCGAGATGACGCGCGTGCTGGACGAGCCGCGTCTGGTGGCAGACGACGAGAACGCTCCCGAGCTTAAAGTGACCGAAGGTGCGATTGATTTTGAGCACTTGAGCTTTGCATACCGTGACGCCGCAGCGGGCGAGAGCGTGTTCGACGACCTGACGCTCCATGTGGCGGCGGGTCAGCGCGTGGGCCTGGTGGGCAAATCGGGCTCGGGCAAGACGACGCTCACCAAGCTGTTGCTGCGCCTGGACGACGTACAGGGCGGCCGCGTGCTCGTGGACGGTCAGGACGTCTCGCGCTGTACGCAGCAGAGCCTGCGCCGCCAGGTTGCCTACGTGCCGCAGGAGGCGCTGCTGTTCCATCGCTCCATTCGCGAGAATATCGCCTACGGACGCCCCGACGCCACCGACGAGCAGATCCGCGAGGCCGCGCGCCTGGCAAATGCCCTGGAGTTTATCGACCGTCTGCCCCATGGCTTTGACACCATGGTGGGCGAGCGCGGCGTCAAGCTTTCGGGCGGCCAACGCCAGCGCGTGGCCATCGCCCGCGCGATTCTCACCGACGCGCCGATTCTGGTGCTCGACGAGGCGACGTCTGCCCTCGACAGCGAGTCCGAGGCGCTGGTGCAGGAGGCGCTCGAGAACCTGATGCGCGGTCGCACCTCCATTGTGGTGGCACATCGCCTGTCTACCGTGGCGGCGCTCGATCGCATCGTGGTGCTGGCGGACGGCGAGATTGTCGAGGACGGTACGCATGCGCAGCTTGTCGAGGCGGGCGGCGAGTACGCAAGCCTGTGGGGCCGCCAGACCGGCGCATTTTTGGAGGCGTAAAGACCCCATACGTGGGACAATCGTGCCCATAGGTTTGTTATGCCGCTGAAGCGAGGAGTCATTATGCCACGCGAGACCAATGCCGCCAAACGCGAGCGCGCCGTTGAGGTGTGCGAGCGCCTCAACCGTCGCTATGGCCCGGTCGAGTGTTTTTTGGATCACGAGAATCCCTTTAGGCTGCTCATTGCCGTACTGCTCTCAGCGCAGACGACCGACGCGCAGGTCAACAAGGTGACGCCGCGGCTGTTTGCCCAGTGGCCCACGCCCGAGGCCATGGCGGGGGCGAGCGTGGCCGATGTGGCCGGTACCATTAAGTCACTCGGCTTTTATAAGAGCAAGGCCAAGCACGCCGTGGAAGCCGCGCAGATGATCGTCACCGATTACGGCGGCGAGGTACCGGCCGACATGAAGGAGCTCGTCAAACTGCCGGGTGTGGGGCGCAAAACGGCGAACATCGTGCTCAACGTGGGGTTTGGCATTGTCGAGGGCATCGCGGTCGATACACACGTCAACCGCATCGCACACCGCCTGATGTTGAGCCCCAAGACGCATGCCAAAGAGCCGCTCAAGACCGAGCAAGATCTGCTCAAGATTTTGCCGCACGAGTATTGGGAGTCGGTCAACCACCAGTGGATCACATTTGGCCGCGAGATCTGCGATGCCCGTAAACCTAAGTGCGACGAGTGCCCGCTGGCAGACCTTTGCCCCAGCGTGCGCGTTTTGGGGTAGCTGTTTGGCGTGCGCTGGCGTGTCCATCTCATGCGCTACCATGACAGGCAATGAAATCCGCCGCATACCCGCCGAGCTTGCCCCGGCGGGCTTTTGGCGTTGCAATGCCGGAGGAACAGCATGCTCATTCACCGTATAGCCGCGCAGCTCTACACTGCCGAGGCACTGCAGACCGCCGAGGCCGGACTCGATGCTGGCGAGGATGTGACGCTGGCTGTGTCGCAGTCGGGCCGCACGCTTATGGCGGCCGCCCAGTTTGCGCGCCGTCCGCGCCCGACGGTCTATATCGTGAGTGGCGAGGATGCGGCTGATCGCGCCGCGCGCAGCCTTGCCGCCTACGTGGGCTTGGCGCATGTGTGCCGTTTTCCTGAGCGCAAGGACTATCCATGGCGCGAGCAGGCGCCCGACGACGCCGTGGTGGCGCAGCGCTGCGAGGCTCTGGGGCGCATCGTGCGTGGGGACAACTGCATCATGGTTGCCTCGGCCCGTGCGCTGCTGCGCTGCGTGCCGCCGGTCGAGAGCCGCTACTGGGAGTCCACCACTTTTGCGGTGGGCGAGGAGATTCCTTTTGACGAGGTGCCGCAGCGCCTGGTGGGCATGGGCTATACCAATGCCGGCGCCGCCGACGCGCCCGGCTTGTTCCGCGTGCACGGCGACACCGTCGAGGTGTTCCCCGCACAGGAAAAGGCACCCGTGCGCATCGAGTTCTTTGGCGACGAGATTGACCGCATCCGCCGCATGGTGAGCTCAACGGGGCAGACCATCGGCAATGAGGACAGTATCGAGATCTTCCCCTGCCGTGAGCTAGCGCTTACCGACGATGCCGTCCACAACATGCACGTGGCGCTCTACCGCGCAAGCCAGGACGACAGCAAGCTGGCGGCGCTGCTCGAGATGGTGGATGCACGCATCGTCACGCCCGAGCTCGACCGCTTTTTGCCGGTGATGTACGGCCAGACCGTGAGCCCGTTGGCGCACGTGAGCGGCAAGGCGCTCGTGGTTCTATCCGAGCCACGCTCGCTGTTCGACGATTGCCTGCGTGCCTACGAGGATATCGAGGCCCGTGCCGGCGAGGCGGGGATTGACCGCCTGGACGGTCTGTACGTGCGCGCTCAACAGCTCGATTTTGGTGCCCAGCAGCGCTTGAACTACGTAAGCCTCATCCGTGCCGGCGGTGCGGTGACGGCCGAGCTCAAGATTGAGCAGCCGGCCATTGCAGGCTCGGACAACCGTTTTATGACGCGCATCCAGGAAGTCGTGGGCAAGCGCTACGCCTGCGTGTTTGCCATTCCCGATCGCGGTGCGCGCGAGTCGATGGAGCTCACCTTTGGCGACGAGGGCATTACCTTTGAGGAGTCGCTGACGGCCGCCCCCGAAAACGCCGGCGTTATTGGCGAGCGCGTACGCGTGGCGGCGGCGGATTCTGCCGGCCGTGCTGCCCGCCAGGATGCTCATGCTGCAATTCGCGAGCGCCGCGTCGACGCGCTCAATGCCCGCTCGCTCGAGGCGGGCGCCGCGCAGGCTGCCGCCGGCGCCGCCGTGCCCACTATTTCGCGCGGACGTGTGACCTTTGTCGATGCCGCCTTGCCGCAGGGCGTAGTGGTGCCCGATGCCAACCTGGCCGTGTTCTCGATCGCCGACCTCAACGCCCGCATGGACGCCAACCGCGCGCGCAGCCGCCGCAAGGTTGACATTACGCAGATCACCTTCCCGTTTAAGCCGGGCGACTACGTGGTGCACGCTACCCACGGTATCGCGCTCTTTAGCGAGATCGCGCGCCAGGAAGTGGGCGGCAAGGAGCGCGACTACTTTTTGCTGGAATATGCCGACGGCGACAAGCTCTACGTGCCGCTCGAGCAGGTCGACCGCATCACACGCTATGTTGGCCCCGACGGCGACAAGCCGCGCCTGACCAGGCTCAATACCGCCGACTGGACGCGTGCCACCAACAAGGCACGCAAGAACGCCAAAAAGCTGGCGTTTGACCTGGTCGACCTGTATACGCGCCGCTCATCAATCGCGGGTATCGCCTGCCCGCCTGACACGCCCGAGCAGATCGAGATGGAGGAGAGCTTTCCTTACGACGAGACGCGCGACCAGCTGGAGGCCATCGCCGACATTAAGGCCGATATGGAGGCGCCCAAGCCCATGGACCGCCTGCTGTGCGGCGACGTGGGCTTTGGCAAGACCGAGGTCGCCCTGCGCGCGGCGTTTAAGTGCGTGGACTCCGGCCGCCAAGTCATGGTGCTCTGCCCCACGACCATTCTGGCCCAACAGCACTACGAGACATTCTTTGAGCGCTTTGTCCCGTTTGGCCTCGAGGTCGAGGTGCTCAGCCGCTTCCGCACCCCGGCGCAGCAAAAGCGCGCGCTCAAGGCGTTTGCCGAGGGCACGATCGACGTGCTCATCGGCACGCATCGTCTGCTTTCGGCCGACGTGAACCCCAAGAACCTGGGCCTGGTGATCATCGACGAGGAGCAGCGCTTTGGTGTGCAGCACAAGGAGCAGCTCAAAAACCTGCGCGAGCAGATTGACGTGCTCACGCTTTCGGCCACGCCGATTCCGCGAACCATGCAGATGGCTACGAGCGGCGTTCGGGACATGAGCCTGATCA
>CABUJH010000081.1 GCA_902491895.1 uncultured Collinsella sp.
CGGGTCTCCTGATAGATGATGCCGCCCTCCTCGAGCACCTCGGCCTGACGGCAGATCTCGTAGGCAAGGCCGTCATGCAGGCTCTTAAACGAGTTGAGGTTCTTGAGCTCGGTCTTAGTGCCCAGCTTGGTCTCGCCGCGGCGGCGCAGCGACACGTTGCCGTCGCAGCGCATAGAACCCTTCTCCATGGAGCAGTCCGAAATGCCCAGCGTCACAAAAATGCGACGGAGCTTCTCCATAAACAGGCGGGCCTCCTCGGGCGTGCGCAGATCAGGCTCGGTGACGAGCTCAATCAAAGGCGTGCCGCAGCGGTTGTAGTCGACGAGCGACTCGGCCGCGGCGGTAATGCGGCCCTCGGCACCGCCCACGTGCACCATCTTGGCGGCGTCCTCCTCCATGTGGATGCGCAGAATGCGGATGGGCACCGTGTAGGAACCGTCCTCGCGACGCTCGGGCATCTGCAGGTTGGACGCGTCATAGCTGGCCAGATGGCCGGCGCGCTGATTGCCCTCGCGCATGGTCGACGTCATGGACGTGGACAGGCCCTCGGCGTTGGCCGAGGCGCTCGCCAGGCTCTGGGCCTCGGCCTCGCCAAACGCGCAATCGGGGCGCTCGGCGGCACCGCGACCGGTCACGTCCAGGTCCAGGTGACCGTACATGGCAAACGCGACCGGACCCTGCGTGGTCTGGAAGTTCTTAGCCATATCGGGATAGAAGTAGTGCTTGCGGTAGAACATCGAGTGGCGCTGGATCTCGCAGTTGGTGGCGAGACCGGCCTTGACGATGCTCTCGATGGCGCGCTTGTTGGGCACCGGCAGGGCGCCGGGCAGGCCCAGGCACACCGGGCACACGTTGGCGTTGGGCTCGTCATCGTGGCTGAGCTTGCAGTTGCAGAACATCTTGGTATCGAGTGCGGTGAGCTCGGTATGGATCTCCAGGCCGATCACGGCCTCCCAATCCTGCAGGACCTCGGAAAGCTCCTTCATTACAGCTCGCCTCCCTTCCCGGCAAAATCGGGCGCGACGGAAAGCGCGGGCGCACCCGTGGCGGCATCGGCAAAGCCGCGCTCCAGGGCGCGGGCAAACGTGAGCAGCTGACGGTCCTTAAAGGCCGGACCCACCAGCTGGGCAGAAACGGGCAACTGAGTATCCTCGCCCAGGCCCAGCGGCACCGAGATACCACCGTTGCCGCAGATGTTGAGCGAGATGGTGTACAGGTCGGAGAGGTACATCTGCGTGGGGTCGCTGATCTCGCCAAACTTAAAGGCCGTGCGCGGCGAGGCGGGCATGAGGATGGTGTCCACCTTGGCATACGCGGCATCGTAGTCCTGTGTGATGAGCGTGCGGGCCTTTTGCGCAGCATAGTAGTACTTGTCGTACACACCCGAGCTCAGCAGGTAGGCGCCGAGCATCTGACGACGCTTGGCCTCGGCACCAAAGCCGTGGGCACGCGAAAGCGAGCTCTGGTCGGACAGGTTGGCGCAGCCCTCCTCCTGATAGCCATAGCGAATGCCGTCGAAGCGGGCCAGGTTGGAGAACGCCTCGGCCGGGCCGATGACGTAGTAGGCGGCGATGGCGGCGTCCAGGTGCGGCAGGTCGACCTCGACCAGCTCGGCACCCTGGTTCTGCAGCTCCTGAGCGGCGCGCTGAACAGCGACCTTGACCTCGGGCGTCAGGCCCTCGGCCTCCATAAACGCGGGAATGATGCCCACGCGCTTACCCTCGATGCTGTCGTTGAGATGCTCGGTAAAGTCGACGGCGCAATCCTGGCTGGTGCAGTCGTACGGATCGTGGCCCGCGCCGGTAAGCGCGTTCATGGCCAGCGCGACATCCTCGACCGTGCGGCCAAAGGGGCCCACCTGGTCGAGCGACGAGCCAAAGGCGACCACGCCGTAACGGCTCACGGCGCCATACGTGGGCTTAAAGCCCACCACGCCGCACAGCGACGCCGGCTGGCGAATGGAGCCGCCGGTGTCCGAGCCCAGCGAGAGCGCGACCTCGCCCGCAGCGACGGCGGCAGCGGAGCCGCCCGAGGAGCCACCGGGCACGCGCTCGGTATCCCAGGGGTTGTTGGTGCGGTGGAACGCCGAGCTCTCGGTGGAGCTGCCAAAGGCAAACTCGTCCATGTTGGCCTTGCCCATGGGCAGGCAGCCGGCATCGAGCATGCGCTGGACGCAGGTGGCGGTGTAGACACTCTGGTAGTTCTCGAGCATGCGGGAAGCACAGGTGGTGCGCGTGCCCACGAGGTTCATGTTGTCCTTGATGGCCAGCGGCACGCCCGCGAGCGGGGGCAGCGGCTTGCCTGCGGCACGGTCGGCATCCACGCGCGCAGCGGCCTCGAGCGCGAGCTCGGGCGCCACCTGCAGGAATGCCTGGACCCCGCCCTCGCGCGCCTCGATGGCGGCAAAGGAGGCCTGGGCCACCTCGGTAGCGGTAAAGTCGCCGGCGGCAACGCCCGCGGCGATCTGGGCGGCGGTAAGGGAATCGAAACTCTGCGCCATTACTCGCTCTCCCCCTCTCCCAAAATGGACGGCACGCGGAAGTAGCGGTCGCGCGCGCTGCCGGCGTTTTCGAGCGCGACGTCGAGCGGCAGGTCGCGCTCGGGTTCGCGCAGGTCATCGCCCATCACGTTGGACAGGCTTCCGATGGGATGGAACGTGGGCTCCACGTCGGGCAAGTCATATTGCAAGACGGGCTCGAGCATCTGGACGGCGTCGTTCATGTAGGACGTCATCTCGGCAAGCTCGTCATCGGTCAGTGCGATCTTTGCGTACTCGGCGATGCCGCGCACGTCTTTCTCGCTGAGTGCCATAGGCGCTCCCTTCCGCATAACAGATAAACCGCTCTAGTATACAGGGCGGCGCCGGCTTGGAGCAGGCGCTTTACCCAAATGCAGCGAAAACGTAACGAGAGCGGCGGGCTGGCAGGCGGCGGGCTGGCGGTTCTGCAGCGAAACCGTCTCGCCCGCAACGAAAACCATCACAACATTCGATGCTTTTCGTCAAAATCGAAATTTTCATCGAATGTTGTGATGGTTTGGAAGCCCCCGACCACCACAAAGGCGCCTGTCCCCATTGTGGTGGTTCTGAACGATGTCCTATGCCGAGGCCTTGGCCTTGCGGCGCTTACGGACCGCGTGGATCACGATGTCCAGCAGCAACAGCACAATGGCTACGACCACGATGAGCACGGCAAACTCGCGCTTGCCCCAGTGGCGGCCGGCCAGCGACTTTTGCTTGTCGACGTCCTTCTTGTTGTACTTGGTGCGCACGCAATGCACCAGCAGGCGATGGTCGTTCACGCCGTAGGGCGTGCAGGTGACGAGCGTCACCTTGTCGGCGCCGGGTTCGATGGTCAGCGACTCCATCTCCTCGGGCAGCACGACCTCGGAGTCCACCATCTTGTAGGCGAGCGTCTTGTTCATGGTGTGCAGCAGCACCAGGTCGCCGGGCTCCAGCGAGTGGATGTCGTCGAACATGCTCAGGTTGCGCATGCCCGAGTGCGCGGTGAGCACGCAATGCGTCGAGGTGCCGCCCACCGGCAGGCTCGTGCCCTCCAGGTGGCCGACGCCCGCCATGAGGACTTCCTCGCTCGTGCCGTGGTAGATGGGCATGCTCACGTCGATGGAGGGGATCTCGACCCAGCTCATCATGGGGTCGCGCTCAAAGATAAGCTGCTGGGCGTAGGGCTCGATCTGGTCGGCGGGAAGCTCGGTGGCCTCGCCCGCCAGCTGCTCGTTAAAGGAGCGCGCCTGGAGCAGGATGCGCTCGCGCTCCTCGGCAGACAGCGCGTCCACGGTGCTGGACACCGTGCTAATCTGGTTGAACACGCCCGAGGCCTCGAGTCGGTCCAAGATCCACGGCCAGGTCATAAGGCCCACGCCAATAAGGATGATGACGATGGTGATGAACCGGTCAGCCCAGCGCGGCAGTCGCTTGCGGCGACGCTTGGGCTTTGATTGAGGTTTGGGCTGAGGGCTCGAGCCACCGTTGGCCGCGGCGTTATTGCTCTTCATATGTTTGGCGCCCTGCACCATCGCCAGTCACTCCTCTACAACTCAAGTTGTCTAAACAAATAATAGCCGATTAGCGAGCTTCCGCGCCGGACAACGCAGCCAGACTGCACCGTCCAGTCGAGGATAAGCCAGGGTTGATTTCCGATCTCAGCCGAACACATTGAGCAAATAGGCCATTCCCGCAGTT
>CABUJH010000082.1 GCA_902491895.1 uncultured Collinsella sp.
CGACACGCATAAAAAGCCTCCCATTTCTCATGTCCAAGAAATGGGAGGCAGTTCACACTACGTGCGGCGGGGGTTCTTTCGTCCTGCGGAGTGCGCCGGAAAGGAAGGTCGCCCTCGGGCCTGCGTTGCCTCGGCGCTGCCGTTACGGGCAATAACTAATCTGAATAAAGATGGTGCGCGGCCTATTGGCCGCGCTTTTGTTTTGGTTCGCGCCATGTGGGGGTGATGGCGACGTGCATTTTTGCGAGTATTCTGCAATCGAAGGCCCCTGCATACTGACCTCGGGCGAAAAAATCGGGATTTCTCGATGTTTTCTACGAATGATGGGCGAGGTTATGGGGTGACAGCGTTTGATTTGCGGGGATATTCGCGGTCTTTGGCATTTATCGTGGCGTCCGAAGCTCCTGGTTATGCTGAATACTCCCAAAAATGCACGGCGCCTTGAGGGGGACCTTCGTGACAAAGGAAACCGCCCCGTCGAAATATGCATTTGACGGGGCGGTTTATGCATATACCCGATTAAGGATACGCTGCGGATCTGTTAGAACTTGACGGTCGGTGCCTGGCGGGCGGCTTCGGCGGCCTCGAAGCCCTGGCGCTCCTTAAATTGGAAGATGCCGGCAAAGATGACGGCCGGGAAGGTCTGGATGGCGTTGTTGTAGCTAAGCACGCAGTCGTTGTAGCTCTGGCGCGCGTAGCTCACCTTATTCTCGGTGTCTTCGAGCGTGGCCTGGAGCTGCGTAAAGTTGGTGTTCGCCTTAAGATCGGGGTAAGCCTCGGCCACGGCGAAGAGCTGGCGCAGAGCGCCGGTCAGCACGTTGTCGGCTTCCATCTTGGCTTCGGGCGTGGTGGCGCTCACGGCGGCGTTGCGCGCGTTGACCACGGCTGCAAGCGTGTCCTGCTCGTGTTTGGCGTAGCCCTTGACGGTCTCGACCAGGTTAGGGATCAGGTCGTTGCGGCGCTGCAGCTGCGTGTCGATGTTCTGCCAGGCGTTATCAATGCGATTGCGCTTGGTGACCATGTTGTTGTAGATGCCGGCGATGGCGCAGACAATCACAATGACAACAACGATACCGATGATGACGGGAATCATGGTGTCTCCGTTTCGAATGGCCGCGGCGTCTTCCGCCGGCTGCCGTTGGTGTAACGCTACTAGTATACCCGCAACCTTTGGCGATACCGAACTTTCCGGTAAGCGCTATGTTTCCACCAAGGTAAGGCCATTCGCCAGGGGGCGGGCGATACAGGTGTAAGATATGCGACAGATTAGTGAGCGTTGTCTTCTCCTTGAGGAGGGCGATACGTATGGACCTTCGCATCAAGAAAACCTATCGGGCCCTGTTCGAGGCCTTTACCGAGCTGCTCGAAGAGCATCGGTTTGAGGACGTGACGGTTGCCATGCTGTGCGACCGCGCTATGATTCGTCGGACGACGTTCTACAAGCACTTCCGCGACAAGAACGATTACTTTGCCTTCTATATCGATGAACTCATGTCGGGCCTGCCGCAAAAGCGGGCCGATGCGGATGGCGCGGAGGGCGCCGAGGACGTGCGCGCGCTTCGCCACGAAGTGTTCGCCGATGCCATGGATCTGATTCTGGCGCATGAGCAGCTCATGGATAACATTTTGGCGAGCAGTATGTCGGGTATGCTGACCAGCATGATTTGCGACCGCATCGCGCGCTCCATACGCGGGCGCGTGATGAGCGCGCTTGACGAGGACGCGCTCGCGCCCGTATCGCTCGAGACAACGTCTGAGTTTGTCGCCGGCGGCATTATTCGGCTTTTTACCATGTGGTGGGAATCGGGCCACGTCCTAGAGCGCCGATCCGAAATCGCCGACGTGGTCGATGCGCTGTTCGAGCGGACCATGACGCCGGTGGGTCACTAAGAGTGGCGGAGAGAGGGGGATTCGAACCCCCGGAACGCTCTCGCGCTCAACGGTTTTCAAGACCGCCGCATTCAACCGCTCTGCCATCTCTCCGTGAGTCGTAATGATAGCATCGTTTTGGATTTGCAACAGGGAAGGCGAACGATGACGATCACCGAAATCGATGAGAAGTTCATGCGCGAGGCGCTGGCCGAGGCGCGCGCCGCCGCTGCGGTGGGCGAGGTGCCCATCGGAGCCGTAGTGGTGCGCGACGGCGAGATTGTCGCGCGGGCGCATAATCGCCGCGAGCTCGACCAGGATCCTTCGGCGCATGCCGAGTTTTCGGCCCTGTGCGCCGCCGCTCAGTCGCTTGGACGCTGGCGTCTTTCCGATTGCACGGTCTACGTGACGCTCGAGCCCTGCTGCATGTGCGCGGGGCTTATGGTTAACGCGCGCGTGGGGCGCTGCGTGTACGGCGCGGGCGATGCTAAAGCGGGCGCTCTGGGGTCGCTATACGACCTCAATGCCGATTCGCGCCTGAACCATCGGTTTAATGTGACCGCCGGCGTGCTGGCAGACGAATGTCGCGCGGTGCTGAGCAGCTATTTTAGTGGGCTGCGTGGCACCGATGGTGCTGGTTGCGGTTGTGGGGCCGATCTTGAGGCGCATGCCGCTCATGCCGAGGCGCTCGCGTGTGTCGAAGATACTGCCGTTGGGGCGGTCGATTTTGGTGCCGCGTGCCGCCGGCCCCGCCGTGTGCAGCTGGCGATCGACTCCTTTAAGGGCAGCGTTTCGAGCGCGCAGGCGGAGGAGGCCGTTGCCGAAGGTGTGCGCCGCGTGTGGCCCGATGCCCAGGTAAGCGCGCTGCCGCTGGCGGATGGCGGCGAGGGAACGCTCGATGCCGTTGCCGCGTGCGGCGGTGAGGTCGTGGCATGTGAAGTCGCAGGCCCTCTGGGCGACTGTGTGTCTGCCCGGATGCTGGTGGACGGCGAGCACGAGTCGGCTGTAATCGAGATGGCCGAGGCGGCGGGTATTGGGTATTCGCCTTGCACAGAGCCGGCGGCGTTGGCCGCTACGACCTATGGCGTGGGCGAGCTCATGCTTCGAGCGGTTCGTGCTGGGGCAAAGACTATCTATATTGGTCTGGGCGGCAGTGCCACCAACGACGGTGGCGCCGGCATGCTGCAGGCGCTGGGCGCGCGTGTGGTCGATGATCAGGGCTGCGATGTCGCCCCTGGTCTCGCGGGGCTTGAGCAGGTGGCGAGTATCGATTTGGCACCGGCGCTTCGGGCGCTGAATAGCGCGCGTATCGTCGTGCTCTCTGATGTCGAGAACCCGCTCGTGGGGCGTCGTGGGGCACTTGCAGTGTTTGGCGGGCAAAAGGGCCTGCCGACAGACGATGTCGAAGCGCTGGGCAGGTACGACAGCTGGATGGTCGGCTACGGCCGCCTGCTCGATGCGGCGATTACCGGGGTGCGGGCTCAGGGGTTGTTGCGCGTGCCCGAGGGCGTGCGGACATTTGGCTCGGTGCTCGGCGTGCCTGGCGCGGGCGCGGCAGGTGGCTTGGGCGCCGCGCTGCTGGCGCTCGGTGCTGAGTTGCGTTCGGGCGTGGAGACGGTGCTCGATCTGATTGGGTTTGACGAGCGCGTGCGCGATGTCGACCTGGTCATTACAGGCGAGGGCAACATGGACGAGCAATCCGCTGCCGGCAAGGCGCCGGTGGGCGTGGCCCGCCGTGCCAATCGCTATGGCAAGCCGGTAGTCGCCGTCGTGGGCGGTCGTGCGGATAATTTGGATGCGGTGTATGGTCAGGGCATCGACTTGGTCCTGCCGGTCTGCCGCAGGCCCATGCCTCTTGACCAAGCGCTCGACCCCCAGGAAGCCACAACCAACCTCATCTGCGCCGGTGAAGCAGCCGTCCGATCCTTCGACCTTGGCCGTATCTAAAACCCATTCCCTCGATAAGTTGCGGTGAAATACGGAGTGTTTTTGCCTTTAAGGTGCCAATTCAGTCCGTATTCCACCGCAACTTCGAGAATGGCTATCCGAGGCTGACTGCCTTGGGTCTCGAGCCGGACCGCTTGCCACGAAATGCGGCCATCTACTACGTTTAGTCGAGCATCCTCGACTATCCCGGAATATGCGAAAATAAAACCGACGCTCCTATTAGTTGTCAATAGGCAGTTTGCGGGAGCGCTCCCTTCAATTCGCACAGGAGCTCGT
>CABUJH010000083.1 GCA_902491895.1 uncultured Collinsella sp.
GCCTATTGACAACTTATAGGAGCGTCGGTTTTAATTTCGCGTTTCTTCTCATGGTCAAGTAATGCAGGTCCAGCCCCGTAATCCGCCATGCTTTTGAAACCAGCCCATTTGGGACGGGCCTCTTATGACGACTTTTGCTGCTCGCTAGGCTGGCCATGCCAAGGAGAGTCCCGAAGTGCCGGCAGAAAAGGAACGTCCCTAGCTGCCAGGCATGGGATACCATGGTGGCAACCTAGCGAAAGGACGATGTATGGCACATGTCGATGACCAGCGCGTGGCGCGCGTGCTCGCAGCGCTGGAGGCTCAGCACCCCGGCGCGCAGTTGCTCGTAAACGACCCGTGGTCGATCTACTACCTGACCGGCTTTTATGCCGATATGTTCGAGCGTTTTTGTGGCGTGTTACTCGCTCGCAACGCCGAGCCGGTGATCCTGGTCAACGCGCTACATCAGCTGCCCGAGTACGACAACGCCCGCGTGGCCTACCACGCCGATACCGACGTCGTGGCCGATGCCATCGCCCGCGAGGTCGATCCCGCCAAGCCGCTCGGCATCGATACCGTCATGCGTTCCGGCTTTTTGATACCACTCATGGAGCGCCACGCCGCAAGCGAGTTTTTCCTGGGCGACTATGCCGTCACCGCAGCGCGCACCCACAAGGACGCCGCAGAGCAGGAGCTCATGCGCGCGTCATCGGCCGCCAACGACGCTGTAATGGCCGATGCAATCAAGCTCGTCCACGAAGGCGTGACGGAGCGCGAGATTGCCGACCAGATGCTCGGCCTGTATCGCAAGCACGGCTGCGAGGGCTTTAGCTTTCCGCCCATCGTGAGCTTTGGTGCTAACGCCGGCGACCCGCACCACGAGCCCGACGACACCGTGCTCAAGCGCGGCGACGTAGTGCTGTTCGACATTGGCGGGCGTCATCGCAACTACTGCTCGGACATGACGCGCACGTTCTTTTGGGGCGATCCGGACGAGGAGACGGCGCGCATCTACGACATCGTGCGCCGCGCCAACGAGGCCGCAGAGGCACTCATCGCACCGGGTGTGCGCATGTGCGACCTGGACCGCGCCGCGCGCGATGTGATTGAAGACGCGGGCTATGGGCGGTACTTTACGCATCGCCTGGGTCACTCGATCGGCCTGCAGGACCACGAGCCGGGCGACGTTTCACTCGTCAACGAGCAGGTCGTAGAGCCGGGCATGACGTTCTCCATCGAGCCGGGCATATACCTCCCCGGCCGCACCGGCGTCCGCATCGAGGACCTGGCCCTGGTTACCGAGACCGGCGTCGAGATTCTCAACGCCTACCCCCACGATCCGCTCCGCCTAGACTAGCCAATGTGACAAAGGGACAGCCCCTTTGTCACATTGCGATTACGTCGCGCCACAAAAACGGGCTATCTACTACGTTTAACCCGCATGGGTCGACCATGCGGGTCTTTTTTGAAAACTGGCAAGCCTTTTACCTGCGGTTTTGATTTCACGATTTTCCGTGTGGTCGAGGGTAACCTGTCAAACGTAGTAGATAGGCCCATTTCGTGGCAAGCGAGTCAACTCGGGGCACAGGGCAGCTAAAATAGCCCCGTCCCAAATTGGCTGCTTTTGAGTTGCGGTGATATACGGACCGTTAGAGGCTTCTGGCTTGTAAAACAGTCCGTATTTCACCGCAACTGCTGAGGGGATGGGTTAGCGCAGCAGGCCGGCTACTTCGCCGGCTAGGGTGATGGTGCCAGCTGCTACGAAGGGCTCGCCCGCGGCCTTGAAAGCCGCGAGGGCCTCGGGCACGCTCGGGTACACACCGGCAAGCTTATCGGCGTCCACCAGGGCGGCGAGCTCCTCTGCCGGCAAGGCGCGATCGGAATCGGTCTGGGTCACGACCACGCGCGGGAAGGCCGGAATCAGCACGTCAACGATACCCGCCACGTCCTTGTCTGCCAGCGCGGCGCACAGCAGCGTGGGGCGATTTTCAACACACGGATCGATCTCGTCCAGCGCGCTCACAAAGTTCTCGCAGCTCTGGGGGTTATGGCAGGCGTCGATCAGCTTGAGCGGGTCAGTTCCCAGCACATCAAATCGGCCCGGCGTGGGGCAGCCCATAAGCGACGCATCGAGCTTGTCATGATCGAGTTCGCGACCCAGATACCCCTCGCAGAGCATAATCGCGCACGCAGCATTCTGCGGCTGATACGCCGGCTTGACCATGCTCGACGTATAGATCGCACGCGGCGTGGTGCAGCTAAACTCAACCGTATCGCCCACGTGCTCCGGCATCTTAGTCGTGGCGTGGCTTACCACGAGCGGCACGACGCCGCACTCGCGACAACGAGCATCCATCACGCGTTGAACACTCGCCTCATGCGTGCCCTCGCCCAGCACAACCAGACGTCCGGGCTTGATAACCGCCGCCTTCTCACCCGCAATGGCCTCAAGCGTGTCGCCCAGGATGCGCGTGTGATCGAGCCCAATGCCCGTAATGGCAACGGCGACGGGATCGGTCGCACTCGTGGCGTCCCAACGACCGCCCATGCCGACCTCAAGCACGGCCACGTCCACGCAAGCCTCGGCAAACACCACCAGTGCAGCAGCCGTCAGCAGGTCAAACGGCGTGATGGTATAGGCGCGCTCCCCCGCCGCCACACGACGGGCATTCACTCGATGCCCCGCCTCAACAGCGGCCGAAACGCCACGGGCAAACGCCTCATCGCTCACAACGCGCCCGTCAACCTCCATGCGCTCGGGATAGCGCACCAGCTGAGGCGACGTATACAGCGCGGTCTTGAGCCCCTCGCCGCGAAGAATAGCAGCCGAAAAACGCGTAGTCGAAGTCTTGCCATTGGTACCGGCAACCTGAATGCAATCGAAATACTCGTCCGGACGCCCCAACTCATCGAGCATATCGACAACCGTCTCGAGCAGAGGACCAGCATCCCCAGAAATCCGCCCCGTATCAGCAGCCAGCCCAACAGCCTCATCAAACGAAAGCAACTCAAACGAGAACGGCACAGAATACGACCCAGAACGCTTAGCCATAACCCAAAGTCCCCTCAACATAAAAAGAGGCCCGAATCAACAGCGAGCCCCTCCCATTCAAAATATCAGCCAAACACCGCTTTGCAGCGACCTCAAGGCCGCAACCAAGTGGCCCTACCAGGCAGCGGACGCCCCCGTAACCGCTATGGGAGCGGTTTGGGGCTTTGCTCGATACAAGTTCCGCACGAGCCGAAGGCCACTTAATGTGGCCTTCGTGCGAGCAGGACTGTCCGAAGTAGCGAGCAAAGCCCCAAACCGCGTCCCCCAGTACCGCCTACGAGAAGTCAGCAACCTGAGCAGTCAGCGCCGCCAGGATCTCCTTGAGCTCAGCTGCACGGTCCCTCTTCTTCTGGACCACCGCGGGCGCGGCCTTAGCCACAAAGCCCTCGTTGGCGAGTGTCTTCTCGCAGCCGGCGAGCTCCTTCTGGGCCGCGGCGATCTCCTTCTCCAGGCGCGCCTTCTCGGCCGAAAGGTCAACCTTGCCCTCGAGCACCACAAAGACCTCGACGCCGCTGTCGACCACGGCGATGCTCGCAGCCGGCTTCTCAACGTCGGTGCCCATGACCAGAGAAGCAGTGTTCGCCAGCGGCTCAATCGTCGAGCGCAGGCTCTCGAGCTTCTCGATGTCCTCGGCACCGGCGCGCACGACCACGTCGAGCTCGGCCTTGGGGCTCAAGCGGTAACGCGAACGCGTGGCGCGGGCGGCGGAAACGACGGCGCGGCACAGCTCAAACGCGCGCTCGGCGTCCTCGTCAACATACTTAGCGTAGTCGGCGGGCTCGGGCCACTTGGCGATCATGAGCGCCTCGGCGCGGTTCACGTTGCCCTCGGCGTCCAGATCGAGCACACTCGCCGGCATGTTGTCCCAGATCTCCTCGGTGACAAACGGCATGAGCGGGTGCATCAGGCGAATGGAGGTGTCAAGCACAAAAATCAGGTTGCGCTGCGCCTGCAGACGGCCCTCGCCCTTCAGGCGGGCCTTGGTGACCTCGACGTACCAGTCGCAGACCTC
>CABUJH010000084.1 GCA_902491895.1 uncultured Collinsella sp.
AGAGGGTCGCTTGCGGCCCTCTTTATTGCTATGGGGTGCGTCAGTAAGAAGGGGATGACGGTGGATCTCAATAGGCTGATTCTGGGCAAGAGTTACAACTCTACTAAGGTCTTTCGTACGGCCCAGCATGTGGTTCAGGCCATCCTACTTGGTGTCGTCGTTCCGGCGCTTATCTTGCTGCTTATCTGGGATTTAACCGATAACCCCAATCCCGTTCCAGGCGTTGTCGTCATTGCCGGCCTGGTCATGCTGTGCTTCTTCTTCTCGTATGTCTTTGTGGTCCCCGACGACCTCACATCGAGCGCAACCGACCGTACGCTCGCCATCGCATCAAAAATATTCGCCTATACGTCGCGCGGTCTTACGCCCGAAGCGGCCCTGGGTGCCTCTAAAATCATCCTGTCCGAGACCATCGCTTCTGCCATCTGCTTTACCGACGGCAAGCAGGTGCTGGCAAGCTGGGGCGAGGACTCGGCAAAGTGCCCTGCCGGAACCCCGGTAGTGCTCAAGACCACGCTCAACGTGATTGAGACGGGCGAGCAGAGCGTTTTTTCGCGTGACGCCTCCAGTGAGACGGGCGGTTATTTTCCCCGCCTGCGCGCCGGCATTGTCGCGCCGCTTACCGTGCGCGGGCATTGCGTGGGTACGCTCGAGCTGTACTACCCCCGCCTGAGCAGCATCGATATGCGCCAGACGGCCCTTGCCTCGGGCTTTGCCGATCTCATTTCCACGCAGCTCGCCAGCTTTGAGCTCGAGCGCCAGGACGAGCTTACGGCCCGCGTGGAGCTGCGCGCCTTGCAATCGCAGGTCGATCCTCATTTTCTATTCAATACCATTAGCACGATCGTGTCGCTCGTTCGAACCGAGCCCGATAAGGCGCGATCGCTGTTGATCGACTTTTCCAACTACTATCGTCAGACGCTTTCTGATTCCGATACGCTCACCACGCTCGAGCACGAGGTGGAACAGGGCACTCGTTATATCAATCTTATGCAGGCCCGGTATGGCGACGGCCGTCTGCGCGTTTCGGTCGACATCGACTTTGAGGTGCGCGACAGCCTGGTACCGCCGTTTATCTTGCAGCCGCTGCTCGAAAACTGCATCAAGCATGCGCAGCGCGAGATCGAGCCGCTTTCTATTCGTGTTAGGGCTTTCGAGACCGATGACGGCTTGGAGATCATCGTCGAAGATGACGGCATCGGGATGAGTGAAGAAGTCTGCGCGCATCTGTTTGAGCAGCATCGCCGAGAGGAGCCCGAGAGCATTACCGCCGACGGCTCCGTCAAGCGAGGTTGCGGCCTGGCGCTCTTCAACGTGCTTCAGCGCATCCATTTCTTTTACGGAGAAGATTCTGGCATGCGCGTGAAGTCCCAGGAGGGCGTGGGGACGCAGGTCATCGTTGAGTTGAACGGCGAGCCGCATGAGCCGGCGCCGTTAACGGTGTAGCACGCGGTTGGATTGAGAGAGAAAAGAGGGGAAGCGCATATGTCCGAAGGCTGGAACATCCTGGTGGTTGATGACGAGCCTCCCATTAGGGCTGAGCTACGCTATCTGTTGGAAAAGGATACGCGTGTGGGTCAGATTGCCGAGGCGGGCAATGTCACCGAAGCCGTGGAGTCGATTCTGTCGAACAAGCCCGACGTGCTGTTTTTAGACATTACCATGCCCGGTCGCTCGGGAATTGAGCTTGCCGAGACGCTGCAGAACCTAAAGACGCCGCCGGTCGTGGTGTTTGTGACGGCATTTGCCGAGTATGCGGCCGATGCCTATAACCTCGATGCTGTCGATTACGTCGTCAAGCCGGTCGAGGATGCCCGCTTGTCAAAGGCGCTCGACAAGATCGAGACTGCCCTGGGCGCTCGCCGTGTCGTCCATGCTCCGCGCCAGCCTTTGCGCCTGACGGTGGATCGCGGGGGCAAAAGGGTGTTCATTCCCGTGGCGGATGTCTGCTACTTTGAGGCGCGCGCCGATTTTTGCAACGCCGTCTGCGCCGAGGGGACATACCTGATCAATGAGTCGATTTCCTCGCTCGAGCGGCGCTTGGCCTCCGAGGGCTTTATCCGTGTCCACCGCAGCTATCTGGTTAATTTGGAAGACGTGCACAATGTCGAGATCGGCTCCACGGGCCTGATGGAGCTCAGGCTCGACCGTGTGAGCTCGACGGTGCCCGTGTCCCGTCGTCGCGCTGCCGAGGTCAAATCGCACTTGGGGCTAGCGTAAGGGTCGGTGTGCCATCGTTTGCCGTTACAGGTTTGGCATGACTGTGCGGTGGGCATAATGGATTGCATCGAATGAAATCGAAAGGATTATTATGCCCGCGCTCATTACGCATCATCTGTTTGGCGAGGAAAGCATCGACCGTCTTCCGCAGGGCGTTATCACGTCCGACGAGGAGCGCATCGCCTTTATCCTGGGCAACCAGGGCCCCGACCCGTTTTTCTTCCACATGCTCACGCCGCGCATTTCCGACTGTATGTCACTTGCTCAGGTCATGCATCGCTCGCGCATGTCGCGCCAGTTCTCGTGCCTGCGCGACGGCGTGTCGCACCTGCAGCCGCGCGATGCCAATCTGGGTCGCGCCTTTGCGCTGGGCCTGCTGTCGCACTATGTGCTCGATCGCAATGCCCACCCCTTTGTCTACGAGCAGCAGTTTGGCATTGTCGAGTCCGATCCCGAGCTCGAGGCTTCGGGCAGTCAAGTTCATGCCGTGCTCGAAAGCGACCTGGACGTGCTGATGCTGCAGCTCAAGCGCGATGGGGCTACGGTCGAGGATTATCCTCCGGCGGGCGAGATCGTCACCACCGACCGCATCAATCGCGTTGCCGGCGTGCTGATGAGCTACGTCGCCGGGCGCGTGTACGGTATCGACATCCCGGCGGGGGAGTACGGCGGCGCCGTAGCCGACATGCAGCTGCTCTACCGCACTATCGAGCCCGCCGGTTCGGCCAAGACGCGCGCGATTGCCCTGCTCGAGGGCTTGGTGCACGATTATTCGCTGCTCGACGGCCTTGCGCACCGCGTGACGACCGAGCTGCCCGAGCGTACCGGCAACCTGGGCCACTTGGCATGGAAGAGCCCCTTTACCGATGAAGTCTCGACCGAGAGCTTCCCCGAGGTCTTTGATCGCGCACTGCTCGATTACGAGCTCACCGTCGCCCGCTTTATCGAGACCGGCGATATGGAAGCCGTGACCAACCACGTCAATTACAGCGGTCGCGTGCTCGGCGCCGACGAAGAGTTCGACCGCGAGGAGTAGGGCTCGTGCGTGCCCCTTTGCCGAATCCTTACCGGTGCCTCTGTGCAATTGGGGTACGATGAACTAACTGCATATCGGGCGAATACGAAGGGTCCCTGTCCATGAAATACACCAAGCTCGAGCGTAACTGGGTTATGTATGATGTGGGCAATTCGGCCCTTGTGCTGCTCAATACCTCGGTGGTGCCCATCTACTTTAACGCCATCAATACCGGCGCTTCCTCGGCCGACCTGG
>CABUJH010000085.1 GCA_902491895.1 uncultured Collinsella sp.
GCTCGGGCGTCTCGCACAGGACGGTCGTGGCGCCCTGCGAGACCATCCAGTCGGACACCTCGCCGATGAGCGGGTTGGAGCCCAGGCCACTCGAGGTGTCGGAGCCGCCGCAGTTGGTACCAAAGATGAGCTCGGAGACCGGCACGTCCTCTCGCTCGCACAGGCTTGCAGCACGGACGAGCTCGCGGGCAATGCGCGTGCCCTCCTCGACGGCCTTGATGGAACCGCCGACCTTCTGGATGATCAGCGAGCGGATGGGCTTGTCGCAGCGCTTGCGGATGGCGTCGATGACGAGGTCGTTCTGGCAGCCCTCGCAGCCGAGCGAGACGGCAAGCACAGCATAGACGTTGGGGTTTGCCGCAAGGCCAGCGAGCGTGTCGACCGTGAGCTGCTGGTCGACGTTCACCTGGCTGCAGCCATTCTGGTTGTGGAACGTCACGCAGCCGGTGACGGCGCGGGCGATGCGCTCCGTGGTGTCAGAGGCGCAGATGCTCGTGGGGAGGACGAGCACGTGGTTGCGGATGCCCACCTGACCGTCCGCTCGACGGTAGCCGCGGAAGGTGCGGGTGGACTTAGGCGCGGCCACAGGGGAAATGGCGTCGGAGGCAGCGGAGGCCACGTCGTTGGCATCCGTGTCCTTGAGGTCATCGGAGCTGGCGCAGTTGTGCGTGTGCACATGCTCGCCCGCAGCGATGTCAGCAGTGGCGACACCGATGTACTCGCCGTACTTCATGACCTTCTCGCCACGCTTGATATTCGCGCGCGCGATCTTGTGGAACAGCGGAATGTGCTCGCGAGTCACGACATGGCCCTCGCCTCCGCCAGGCAGCGGATAGGCAACGTCGGTGCCAGCCTCGAGCTCGTGAATGGCGACGACGACGTTGTCCTTCCCGTCGATGATGACGCCGTTTCTCATGAACGATCCTCCCTCTTTCTGGGACGGTTCATTGCCCACAAAGACCAAGCACAGCGCCTGGCGTCCGTTGGTGTTGCCTGAATCCGTTTTGTCCGGATATGCGAACCTCGTTCCCAAATTGCAATTGCAGGGTAATTCTATCGCTTGGCGCGTGAAAGGGTGGCACGCCGGGCATCCGTGGGCGGTAGCCATTTCTCTGCGAACGGCGTTCGTATTTGCGAACTATCAGAATCAGTGATAAGAGTGACTAGGAACCTGAATAGCCGAGGCTGCGCGCATGGCCTCCGGACCCGACTTTTGCCCCAAGGGAGCTCAAATAATGACAACGGTTGAGGATAAGACCCAGCATCGCTCGACAAAGCGCGTTCTCGACATCTTCGAGGCGCTTGCGAACGCTTCCGAGGGACTCACGATGGCGGAGATCTGCCGCGAGGTGAACGCGCCCAAGGGGAGCCTCTCCCCCATCCTGCACACGATGGCTGATACCAGCTACGTCGCTTATGACGACACGACAAAGCGCTACTCCATCGGCCTCAAGACGTATCTGCTCGGCAAGTCGTTCGATCGCGAGAGCACCTCGATAAGCCTGTTCATGGCAGCTATGCGAGACGTAACGAACGCATGCGGGGAGACCTGTCAGCTCGGCGTTCTCGACCGTGGCCGCGTGCTCTACATCGCCAAGGTGGACTCGCCCCAGCCCGTGCGCCTCACCTCGAGCATCGGTAAGACGCTGCCCATCCACTACACGGCAATTGGCAAGGCACTCGTAAGCGAAATGGACGAGGAGAAAGTGCGCGCGATGCTCCATGAGCCGCTCGAGCGACCCACCGACGCCACGGTGCGAACTGCCGATGAGTTCATAGCCCAACTTGCCGAGATAAGGAACGAGGGCTTCGCCTATGACCGGGAAGAGGCGACGAAGGCCGTTCAGTGCATCGGCATAGGCATACGCAGCCATGGCACGATTCAGTACGGATTGTCAGTTACGACGCCCTCCTATCGCCTCACTGAAGATAAACAAGAGCTCATCAAGGAGGCACTTGCGCGCGCCAAGCGCCATATGGAGCGCGTGCTGGCATAAAGGTGGCTCAGACCAAGTCAACGCTCGGTCCTCGATTCGCAGAGCGGGTCACAAGTATTCGCGGAGCGGGCAACAAACGCTAGCGAAGCAGACGCGTCTCGGTGGCGACAATGCCGACGGCACGGTCATGCGCCTCGAGGGCACCCATGTCGGCGAGGGACGGCATCAGCGCCGCATCCCGGCAAAGCCCGATGGAGACACCCCTGAATCGCCCGAGGAACGTGTCATAGAAGCCACCGCCATAACCCAGGCGATAGCCCATCTCGTCAAAGGCGAGACCCGGAACGAGGGCGACCGAGCGCTCACCGAGGCACGCAGGGTCAACGCGCCGCTTCCCGCGCGCCGCCGGCTCTTCGATGCCCATCGCGCTTACTTCGAGCTCGTCACCCGCCTCGACGCGATACCACGCGAGAGAGCGAGGGCCCGTCACGCGCGGTGCCGCCACTACCTTGCCATCCTCCCGGGCAAGACGTACGAGCTCGCGCGTATCGACCTCGTCCCTCACGGAGAGGTACGTGAGGATCGCCGGGGCCTCTCGCCATTCCTCGGTCGCCGTCACGGCGACCGCGATCCGCGCGTCGACCTCGGCTCGAACGGAAGGACCCAGCCCCCGGCGAAGTGCCAGGAGCTGGGTCCTCAGCTGTTTCTTATCGAGTGGCACGGCAGCCACGGATCGCCTTAGGCGAGGTCCGCGAGCTGGGCCTTGATGCGCTCGACCGTAGCGGTAAGATCGGCGGCACGCTCGCGCTTGGCAGCGACGACCTCGGCCGTCGCCTTGGCGAGGAAGCCTTCGTTGGAGAGGGTGCGCTCGACGCCGGCGAGCTCCTTCTCGGCCTTGGCGAGGTCCTTCTCGAGCTTCTTGCCCTCGGCGGCGAAATCGACGAGGTCGCCCATGGCGACGAAGGCCTCGAAGTCGCTCTCGACGAGCGTGACGGAGGAGGCGGGCTTCTCGGCGTCCTCGGCGACGGCAAGGTCGCTCACGCGGCCCACGTTCCTGACGAAGTCGGCCTGGCTCGTGAGCTTGGCCACGGTGTCGGCACCGGCGCGAACGACCACCGCGAGCTCGGTCTTCGGAGAGAGCTTGTAGCGGGCGCGGGCGGAGCGGACGCCAGCCACGAGACGACGGGCGATGTCGAACGTGGACTCCGCGTCATCGTCGACGAAGGCGGCGAGAGCCTCGGGCTCGGGCCAAGCGGCCATCATGAGGAAGCGGCCGGCATGCGCGGCGTAGTTGCCCTCGCCGTCAGCGTCGAGCTCGCTCGCGGGCAGCTTGTCCCACACGCTCTCCGTCACGAACGGCATCACGGGGTGCAGCA
>CABUJH010000086.1 GCA_902491895.1 uncultured Collinsella sp.
GTCGCCAAAGATCTCGTCGACATGTTCGCGCACGACACCCGAGCAGTTGTTGAGGATGTGCATAAAGGCTTCGTACTCGCCGTGCACGTCGCTCATAAAATGCTCGGTGCCTTTGGGCAGGTTGAGAATGGCCGAGAGATTGATGATCTCGGTAAACGCGGATTGCTCGGTAGGAAATTGTCTCGACAGCAGGCGCAGATACTTAAAGTCTTGCGGATTGCGATCGAATGCGACCATGAAACACCTTCCGATATGGTTGGTAAAACTGATAAACAGCGTCAAACGTTTATCAGTATGCGCCGCTTTTGTTTCGATTTTGCGCCAGCGGCTGAATTGTCTGCTGAATGGTTTGGTAAATCGATTTAGTGAAGGTAGATGTGTTGGTTGGGTGGAGACGACAGAGGGTGTTTTCTCAGATATTTATGCGTGGGGCCGGTGGAGACGATGGTGGTAAAGATGTTCACTATTTTTGGTTCGATTTGGTAAATAGTGGACATATGTACCGCATTTAGGCTCACTGTGCGATAATTTGCGCAGTAGTACTTAAGGAGCCTCATATGAGTGATTTTGTCCTGACCTGTGAATCCGCCGCCGACCGAACCCGTGAGTTCTTTGCGTCGCGCAATATCCCTGTCGTGTGTTTTCATTACGAGATCGACGATGTTGTCTATACGGACGATCTGTATCAGTCGATTACGCCGGACGAGTTTTTTGCCCAGATTGCCGCGGGCGCCATGCCCAAGACGTCTCAGGTGAGCGTGGGTGAGTACGAGGAGTTTTGGGAGCCGTTTGTTGCCGAGGGTAAAGACGTGCTGCACCTGGCGTTGTCGTCGGGTATTTCGGGCACGTATGGATCGGCCTGCGTTGCGGCACAGATGCTCGCGGATCGCTATCCTCAGGGCGGCAAGGTGCGCGTCATCGATTCGCTGGCGGCGTCTTCGGGCTTTGGCCTATTGCTGGAATATGCCGCCGACGTGCGCGATAGCGGCGCTTCGCTCGACGAGACGGCCGCTTGGATTGAGGAGCATAAACTCAACCTTCACCACTGGTTCTTCTCGACCGATCTGTCGAGCTACCTGCGCGGCGGTCGCATTTCGGCTGCGAGCGCGATCATCGGCACGGCGCTTAAGATTTGCCCACTTATGACGGTCGATTGCGAAGGTGGGCTGTCGCCACGTGAGAAGATTCGCACCAAGAAGCGCGCGATTTCCGAGATGGCTAAGACCATGATGAAACACGTGCAGGACGGTGCGGATTATTCGGGCAAGTGCGTCTTGTCCCATTCGGCGTGCCGCGGGGATGCCGAGGCCGTTGCGGCGCTGATTGAGGAACAAGTTCCGCAGCTCAAAGGCAAGATTGAGATCAACAATATCGGTGCTCTGATTGGTTCGCACACCGGACCTGGTACGGTGGCGCTCTTCTTTATGGGTGACAAACGCGTGGATTAACTTGACCCATCACGTCGCGCACGATTGCTCAAACGAAAACGGCCCGCCTCACGTTTGTGGGGCGGGCCTTGCTCTTACGGTTAGCGTTTCTTTCCGCGGAAGAAGAAGCCGTGTAGCGAGGGCTTGAGTCCACGGTTGGCGCGACGCTCCTCGATATGATCGTGGATCGAAGCGACGCGTTCGATAACCTCGTCGGGAATCGGCACGTCGGGATTCATGTTCTCGACCTGGCTGACCTCGGCGGCGGCGACCTGGTCGATAATGGGCACATCGTCGCGCGAGATGACGGGCGTGGCGTCTTCTTTCATCTTGCGGTAGCGCTGCATCATGTCGGTCTGTAGCTGCTGGGCCGAAGGCGGCGTCCAAATGATGGCGTTGGCGCCGGCGGCGATGGTCTCGCGGATGCTCTCGGGTGTTTTGCCGCCCGGTGCGATGAGCGGCAGGTTGGGATAGTGCTCGCGCAGCTCGCGCAGGACCTGGGGCGTGTTCTTGCCGGCGGCGATGTTGAGGATCTTGGCTCCGGCGCGCACTTTGGCATGCGCATCATCGTCGCAGCGTACGACCGTGGCGATGACGGGGATGTCGGCGATGTTGGTGATGTGCTCGACCATCTCGGCAGTAGCGGGGGAGTTGACCACGCAGCCCGCCGCGCCCTGCATCTCGGATACGGCCGCCATCTGCACGGAACGCTTACCGGTGGTGGTGCCGCCGCCAACGCCCACAAAGACCGGGCACTCGGCAACAGTCAGCAACGCTTGCGTAATGGCGGGCTGCGGCGTGAAGGGGTAGACGGCAAACACGGCGTCGGCATTGGAATTGCGGATGACCGCGACGTCGGTGGTGTAGATGAGCGATTTGATGCGGCGGCCAAAGAGCGTAAAGCCGCTGGCCTCCTCGATCTCATCGGGCATGCGGAGGGCCGCCTTGCGCAGACGCCCGTCGATGGGCAGAGGCTCCATGGGCAAAAGGCCGTTGGGAGTTACGGCCACCTGGGGCTCGGTAAATTCGTCTGCAAGCTCTACCTCGGAGAAGTCGACCGAGGCGACGATGTCCTCGTGAACCTCGGCGGGAACATCGATGGGGGCTTGGTCGTTAGTCGCGGCAGGCGTCTCGAAGGAGCTGGTGCCGACAAAGGCGTCGACGCGCTCGTTCAAATCGTTGAGAGAATCCATGGCGGTCCGTTTCTATGTTCTGCGGTCGGCAGTGTACGACCGGCGTTGCGAGTGCTAAATCGTTTGACGAGTTGATTTTTCCCCGCTGCGCCATCCGTTAGACTGAAGGGCCGGCGAACGTGAAGGAGCTGTGGTGGCTGGAATCGAGGTGCTATCTTGAATGTCCCGTATGCAAAAGAGAGGTGACGCGGTATGGAATTTTCGGCAATGTTGGGCTCGATTGGCCTATGCGTGGGCGCAATCGTTGCCGCCGCGGTCATCTACTTTGTGGCTACGGCCATTAAGGGCAAAAAGGCCGAGCGCAAGGAGCGTGAAGCGCTTGCGCGGCATAAGGACCAGCAGGACAAGTGCGCACGGCGATAGCTTGTTGAGTTTTGAATCCGTGCGCTAGCTGCGTTTTCGGACCAGGGCGATATAGAAGCCCTCAAAGTCGCGGCTGGGCGGAATGGTCAGCGTACCGGGCATGCCGTTGGCAATGGCCGAGACGTGGCCCGCGGCAATGGCTTCGGTAAGGGCGTTGCACTCGATATGCGGCTTGTCGCCGGTATCCTGGGCGCGACGCGCTTCACTTTCGCTCGGCGTGCCGTCGAGGGGGATGAGCTCACAGTCCATGTGCTTGTCGAGGGCCTCTTGCAGGGCATCCTCGTT
>CABUJH010000087.1 GCA_902491895.1 uncultured Collinsella sp.
GCGTCTCGACACAAGCTCGGCCCCGGAGCTCGTTCGAGCTGTTCGTATTCCTTGAAAGGGGAAACATGGACATATCGAGGAAGACTGATTATGCCCTTCGCATGCTTGCGATGCTTGCCGAGGAGCCGGAGCGGTTGCTTTCTGTTCGCACTGCTGCCGAAGAGGTCAATGTTCCGTATTCGTTTGCCCGTTCGATTCAGCACGGCTTGGTTCAGGCCGGCATTGTGGAGAGCCTGCGTGGTGTTCATGGCGGCATGCGCCTTAAGGTGAGCCCCGACGATGTCACGATCCGTCAGGTCGTAGAGGCCGTTCAGGGCCCCATGGTTATGAACGATTGCACCGCGCCCGATGGCGACTGTGCGCGCATGGGCACGTGCTGCTATCATCCCCTGTGGGCCGGAGCCCAGGCGCTGATGCGCGACTATCTCGATTCCGTTTCGCTCGGCGATATCGTCGCCCATCGCCAGTTTCCGGCTGTCGATCCCAAGTTCGCCGACCGCGATGCGTTTCCCGAGTACGCCGCTTGCGCGTATGCTTGCCGGGAGGAATAGCGCCGCATAAGGAGCATTGTCATGATTCAGGACCCCTTTCGTTCGATGATTCGTTCGGAAGGGGTCCTGCGTTATCGCGACCTTCCGTGGCGCCGCACGCGCGACCCGTATATCATCTGGCTTTCCGAGGTCATGCTGCAGCAGACGCAGGTGCCGCGCGTGGAGACGCGCATGCCGGCGTGGCTCGATCGCTTTCCGACTGTCCGGGCGCTTGCTCAGGCCGCCCCTTCCGATGTCTTGGACGCGTGGCAGGGGATGGGCTACAATCGCCGCGCCCTGGCGCTTCACAGGGCTGCACAGTGCGTTGTGGAGGACTGGGATGGGGAGTTTCCGCGTGAGATGCACGATCTGGTCGCGTTGCCCGGCATTGGCCCGGCAACGGCGCAGGGCATCCGTTCGTTTGCATTCGATCTTCCGGGCGTGTATCTGGAGACCAACGTGCGCACGGTCTTTTTGCATCATTTCTTTCCCGATGTGCCGGCCGTTCCCGATCGCGAGCTGGTGCCGCTGATTCAAGCTGCCTGTCCGGCGGCCCCCGGTGCGGCGGCGGATGAGATTGCGCCCTTTGCCGCGCCTCAAGACGATGCCGACACGCCGCGCGCGTGGTATTACGCGTTGCTGGATTACGGCGCGTATCTTAAAAAGACGCTGCCCAATCCGTCCAGGCGGTCGGCGGGCTATAGTCGTCAGTCCAAGTTTGAGGGCTCGCGCCGCCAAAAGCGCGCCCACATTGTGCGCATGCTGCTGGCAGCGCGCGATGGGCAGCCGGCAGGTATTACGCTTGATGAAGCTGTTGCAGGCGTTAACGAGATGGAGACGGCAGCCGGCCGTGAGCCGGTCGAGCGCGAGCTGGTCGCAAGTATTCTTGCCGATCTGGAGCGCGAGGGCTTTTGCCGCTCCGAGGGCGATCGTTGGCTGAGTGTATAGCTCGCTCGAATCTGAAGAACAGGATTATAAGGTTTAAATTCTCGGCATGGGGGCATCCTAAAGACAGGGCCGCTCAAAGCCTATGGGCGGCACGTGTTGAAGGGAAGTACACCTATGGATTTTGAGAACTCTCAGACCAAGAAGAACCTCGAGACTGCTTTTGCCGGTGAGTCCCAGGCACACACCAAGTATCGCTACTATGCATCCAAGGCCAAAAAGGACGGCTACGTTCAGATCTCGAATATCTTTGCCGAGACGGCGGGCAACGAGTCCGAGCATGCCAAGCTGTGGTTTAAGTATCTGCACGATGGCGCCGTTCCGGGCACTCTGGACAACCTGCGCGACGCCGCCGCGGGCGAGAACTACGAGTGGACCACGATGTATGACGAGTTTGCCAAGACCGCCGAGGAGGAGGGCTTTGCCGAGATCGCCGAGAAGTTCCGCGGCGTCGCCGCTGTCGAGAAGGCCCACGAAGAGCGCTATAACAAGCTCGTCGAGCGCATTGAATCGGGCGAGGTGTTTGAGCGCGAGGGCGTAAAGGTGTGGAAGTGCCTGAACTGCGGACACCTGCATGTTGGTGCCGAGGCGCCCGAGGTGTGCCCGGTGTGCAACCACCCGAAGGCGTACTTTGAGGAGCAGGTGGTGAACTACTAGCGCGTGGTGCTAGCGTGAGCTGGGCCGGGAGGGCCGGACTACCTTCCCTCCTCGCTCACGGCTTCGCAGGGTCGCGTTGAGGGAAGGTAGCCCGGCCCTCCCGGCCCGCTTCGGGTCGTCGCGTGCTCGTTACTGAAAAGCTGATTAGAAGTTTGTGTGCCGCCCCTTTTGGGGCGGCACTTTTTGTGTGGGGTCCCGGTCTTCACAATTTCCGTCAAGCTTTTGGTTAGGTTTTGGTCGGTTGGCGTAAGGGCGGAAGGGCAAAAGATCATTCGATAAAAAAGCTCAGAGAAAGTGCTGGTAGGGGAGTTGTTGAGCTTTTCGACAGTTTTCTGACTATAGAATCTTTGCGGCTATTGCCGCGGATTTCGTTGCCGCGGCCGCAATGGTGCGTGATGCTGGGCGTAAGCGTCGAATGCTCCGATTGAGGAGGCCAACATGGATCTGTTTCTTGAGACCCCGCGGCAACAAGCCGAGCGCATGTTGCGCCAGCAGCAACGGCTTATGGAGATGCAAATGCAAGGGGCGGCCGTCCAGCCTCCTGTGCAAAACGCCGCGCCCGCGGTATCGTCTGCGGATGAGGTGGACCCAGGAGCCTATTCCGTACAGCAAGATTCATATGCGCAGGAGCTTGCGTTCGACAAGCGTCGTGCGCGTCGCCGTCGCTGGGCCCAGCGCCTGCGTACGCTGGCGATGATCGTGCTGATTCCGTTGGGGCTCGCGGCAATCTTCTTGGCCTCATATGCCCTCACGTGCATTCTCAACGGCGCCTCGCCCAGCGAGGTGCTTGAGCACTTGGCGGTTCTCGGCCAGCGCCTAAGCGATGTCGTAGCAACCATCCGCGCCGGCTGGGAGAGTTAGCGTTT
>CABUJH010000088.1 GCA_902491895.1 uncultured Collinsella sp.
CGACACGCATAAAAAGCCTCCCATTTCTCATGTCCAAGAAATGGGAGGCAGTTCACGAATCACATTCCGGGGGCTCTACAATGCGTTGAGTTGCGCGGAGCCGGCTATGCTGCTTCGTGCTCAAGCGATGTCTGCGCCAGGCGCGTTACTCGGCGTGTGCGTAATCCACCTTGGCGCGGCGAGCGGTAGCCTTCTCCCAATCGCTGGTTCCCTCAAAGACGTCCTGCTTGTAGGGATTGCGGCCGAGCTTCTTGGCACGGTAGGCGATGTAGATGATCGCGGCGACGTTGGCGACCAGTGCGGCAATCGAGACCGCGGTAGCGGCGCCGGGGTCGAGCGTGGAGTGGGTCACAAAGATGGACTCCTCCTGGAAGTACGGGAACACCTGGGCAAACATGCACCAAATGGCCAGCGTAAAGGCGCGGTTCTGGATCCAGCCGCCCTTGTTCCAGATAAAGGCGGCGACGGTGGGCGCCAGAAGCAGCGCAAAGCCGCAGAACCAGGAGTGGGTGGGCAGGCAGTTGTAGGTGTAGCAGAAGTTCCAGATATCGTAGGCGATGATGTAGACCCAGGTCATATCGGGCCACAGCATGTCGGTCTGATCCTCGGAGGCGTAGACGCTCCACCAACCGGTCATGCAGAAGATGTTGATAATACCGGCGATGCCGTTGAACACGTTGTTCCAGCCGGCCAGCTGCGTAGCACCTTCGGAGGTGACCCAGGTGGACTCGCCCAGGACAAAGAAGTGATAGGCGCTCTCAAAGTCGGACACGACGGCGATCATGATGTTGATGGCGACGATCACAAACGGCCATGCGCGGAACCAATGCGCCTTGCCAATCTTGCCCCACTGGTACTTAATGGCAATGAAGCCCCAGCAACCGGCCAGCGCCGCGTATACCTTGGCGTAGTGGAACCAGCTGTTCTGGTACACATGGGTGGGGTTGGTGAGCGCCCACTCGGCACCCTGCGAGACGCCGATGGCGATGGCGACGCAGTAGATGGTCATGGCCAGCGGAGCCACGCCAAAGATGATTGCCGCGCCCAGCTTGGTGCGGCGGCCGACCTCGTTGAGCACGATCAGGCCAATAAAGACCATGGCCCAGCCGGCCCAGTGGATAAGGGTATCGCTACCCCAAACATCGAACAGCATGCTGCTCTCCTTTCACACGCCCGCGGCCCCTCTTCTGATCGCGGGCAGTTTGGCCAAATGTCGTCAGTTCTGGGGCTTGCGCTCCGGATACTTGGCGGTATAGCCCTCGATGTGGAGTGTCGAGGCGATGATTTCCTTGACCGTCTCGTCGGGCACATCGGGGTGCGTGCGGATATACATCAACAACCCCATGATGAGGGTGTAGAACGTCTCGTAGACATGGTCGATGCGTAGCTCATGATGGGCGGCAAAATCCACCACGGTGGTGTCGCAGATATACTGCGCCACACGCTGGACCACGTTGTGCAAAAAGCCGCCGTAGAGCGCGCCGCTGCTTGAGGTGAGCGTACTCGGCAGCTCGTGGCCGCTGACGACCAGGCGCTTAAAGAGCGGGGCGACGGTGTCGAGTGCGCCCTCGATATCACCGACGGTGCGGTTGGCATTCCACTGCTCGAGCTCGGAGATAAAACCGTCGATCGCCTCGTCCATGACGGCGGTGACAGCGGCGTCCATGTCGGCAAAGTAGTGGTAGAACAATGAGCGCGTGCAGCCGGCTCGCTTGGTCACGGCCGAGACGGATAGATGCGACACGCCTAGCTCAGAGCTCACGGTGCGCACGGCGGCGAGGATCTCGCGACGGCGTTCGTCGCCCGTCAAGCGCTTTGCCGCGCTATCGGATGCGGGGACGGCATCGACCACAGAGGTATCTGCTGTGTTGTTGCTCATGTTTTGCCGCCTTTCATCCTCTTTTGCCTGACCGTTCGCCTAACAGTCTTGAATATTGTTGACGGTTCGTCAATACTGTTTTTGACACAATGTCAACTAATGGCGGGTGAACGGCATGGGGGCATGCCCGGCCTGCAAAAAAGAGGGGTGCCGCGGTCTCGCCGGGCTGTGGCAAGAGAAGGGACAACCATGATTCTCAACGGACCGGGGATTAGCTACACCGAGCCCGACATCGGTTCGGAGTTCGTGCCGCCGCTGCCGGAGCATCCGCGCGAGGCCATCGTCAAGCTGTGCGAGCACTGCACCAACCGTCTGCTGCATCGCGATGAGCTGCTGGGCTACGAGTACTGGTCGTTTGCCGAGGCCGCGACTGACGAGCAGGCCGAAGTGCTCTGCAAGATGAAGATGCGCCGTCCCTATACGCTGCCCGAGATGGTCAAGCTCACCGGCATGCCCGAAGCCGATATCGAGAAGATGCTCGACGATATGAGCTACACGGGCCTGCTCGAGTACAACTGGGAAAACCCCGAGCGCGCCAAGCAGTGGGTGCTGCCCATGCTGGTGCCGGGTTCCGCTGAGTTTCTCAACATGCGCGTGAGCCAGCTCGAGGAGCACCCGGTCTATGCCAAGTTCTTTGAGCAGGCGTCCAAGGGACCGCTGTCCAAGGCCACGCCGATGGTGCCGCCCGGTGGTGCCGGCATCGGCATGCATGTCATTCCGGTCGAGAAGGCTATCGATGCCGCGAGCACGTCGGTGCCGATCGAGCATATCGAGCATTGGCTCGACAAATACGATGGCAAATATGCCGCTAGCACCTGCAGCTGCCGCGCGAGCCGTCGCGTGATGGGTGAGGGCTGCGCCGACGACCCGGCCGATTGGTGCATCGCCGTGGGCGATATGGCCGACTACGTGGTCGAGACCGACCGCGGCCATTACGTGACGCGCGACGAGGTTTACGACATCCTGCGCCAGGCCGAGGACAACGGCTTTGTGCACCAGATCACCAACATCGACGGCGAGAACAAGATCTTCGCCATCTGCAACTGCAACGT
>CABUJH010000089.1 GCA_902491895.1 uncultured Collinsella sp.
CAACGTCTTTCGGCGAAGGGAATGTCAAGCACGAACTGGACAAAGAGGCCGAATTTTTTGTCACCCAAACGAGTCATCGAACACGTTTTGAAACTTTGCTGCAGCGCGCGGGATGTCGGCGCGAGACTTTATCATAGGGTGACGAACAACGATGAGGAGCACATGCCTATGACAGACGAGCTGGACCCCCAGACTCAACAGCATATTGATGATTCAGCAGACGTCGCCGCAGATACTGACGCTGCGACCTGCAATGATACCGACGTCGACGACGCCACTCTGGATAACGGCGCTGCGACGGAAATCCCTGCGGCAGAAGTTGCCGGCGAGCAAAACGACGATTCGGACGCTCAGGACAACGCCCCCGAAAAGGAAGCCGCCCCGCAAGCAGAAGGCCCCATCGAGGTGTCTTCGGAAGAAGAGCTCGATGCCGTCATGGACTCCATGATGGATGCCGTCAAAGCGATGAAAGACGCCGTGGCCGACGCCGATGTTGACGCCGAAGAAGAGGAGGCCGCCGAGGCCGCCTCGACCTTCGTGCCCGGCGAGACCCCCGTTGCCGACCAAGGCAGCACCCTGCCCTCGTTCCTGCAGCTTGAGCACCCCACCATTGGTGCCGATGCAGTCGACCCGCACGCTGCCGGCTTTTCCGTAGTCGAGGGCGGCACCGGCAGCATCACCACGTCACAGGCGCCCGATGCGGGCACGGCAAACGCCGGTCACCCGACCGCCCTGCACGCCCCAGCAGCCAGCCGCGATCTGGGAGGCGCCGTCTCAAACACCGCCAGCGCCGTGGGCGCCTTTATCGCCCAGGGTGCCTCGGCCATGCGCGAGATGAACGCCGCAAAGAAGGCACTCGCGGACGCCCGCGCTCACCTGGCCGAACTTGAGCAGCGCATCGCCGATCAAGGCGAGGAGCTCGAGACACGCCAAGACATCGCAGGCCGCTACGACCAAATCGTCGCCGAGCAGCGCCAGACTATCGACACGGCACAAAAGGCCGCCGCGGCGGCAGAAATCGGCCGCGATACCCATGCTGCCAAGGCAACAGAACTCAAGGCGCAGCTCGAACAAATGAAGGAAGAGGACGACGCCACCGAGCGGCGTCTCAAAGCCGCACTCGACGCGGTGGAGGCGCGCGAAGCCAGCTCGCGCGAGACCGGTAACCGCCTCGTTCGCCGCCTCGAGGATTCCAAGCGCATCCGCGACAAGGTGCAGGCCGAGCGCGACGCCGGCGTTGCCGCAGTACAGCAAACCGTCGACGCCACGCGTGCTCAACTCGAAACGCTGCGCCACGAGTATGCCGAGCTGCAGCGCAATCCTTCGGCAAATCCCGCCAATTACACGGTGCGCACCAGCGAGCTTTCGATGCAGATCTCCGACACGGCCGATGCCCTGCGCAAAGCCGAGGAAGATGTCCCGAACATTACCGCCGATCTTGAGCACTCGCTCGCGGCCGCCGAGCACGCCGTCGAGCAGGCACAAGCCCCCATCGCCGACGCCAAGCGTGCCCATCAGGCCGTGACGGCCGAGGCCGATGCCGCGCGCGACGAGCTGCAGACCGCAAAAGCTGCCGCCGCAACGCGCCAGCGCGAACTGCGCGAGAAGATCGCCGCCGAGGACAAGGCGCGTCGAGAGCAGGAGCAGGCCATCGCCAATGCCCAGGCGGACATCGCGCACGCACAGTCGATCATCGAGCAGGCGACCGAGGTGCACGACCATCCCGAGATTACCGAATCGCTCGCAGGCTCTCTGGTCCGCGATAAGGCCGAGTACGCCGAAACCGAGCGCGAAGTGGCTCAACTCGAAGCCGCCGAGGACGACGTGCGCGAGCGCACCCGCGACTCACGCATCAAATTCACCGGCGCCATCGTCTGCATTGTCGCTGTAATCCTCGTGATCGTCCTGATCTGGATGTTCGCAAGCAAGTAAACCAGCTGCCAAAAACGCTCAACGCAGTTGCGGTGAGATAGTTCCTGTTTAGCCCCAAAAAAGGCCAATTCAAGAACTATCTCACCGCAACTTTTTGATTGGCGCAAAGGGGTCAGGCTACTTTGCACCAACTTGGTGCATATAGGCCAGTCCCCATTGCACTAACAACGTTTTCCCAGATAAAACCTGCCAAAATAAACCTGTCCCTTTTTGGCAGGCTGAACCACGGCAACGCCGATGTTTTGGCGCGGACAGCGAAAACGCCCCTAAGCGAGCAAGGTGACGTGAAAGAGGAGGGCATTGACCTTCTGGTCATGCCCGACGATTGAACGTCAGATTGTCCAAATGCGGCCCGCGCAGCGTCGGCCGGTCCGCCGTTCGGTAGAACTGCGGAACCTACAAGATAAGCATCGCGTCGCCGAAGCTGAAGAAGCGGTAACGCTCTTCGATAGCAGCGGCGTAGGCATCCATAATCTGGTCGCGGGTGGCAAGTGCGCTCACGAGCATCATGAGCGTGGAGCGCGGCACATGGAAGTTGGTAATCAGCGCGTCAACCACGTGATAGGTCGAGCCGGGCATGAGGTAGAGCTGCGTTGTCGCG
>CABUJH010000090.1 GCA_902491895.1 uncultured Collinsella sp.
TCAACCCGCGCCAGCCGGCCCCGGAGACCCTCCCTGCCGTCACTTGCTTCAAAGACTTTGTTCCTCGCCGCTTCCGCGGCTCGAGGTCCCCGTTCTCCTCGGCGGGGGTGTCTAAGATTGTTGTTGAACTTCGGCCTTTGGCTCAAAGAAAAACGGGAGATGCGATCTGCATCCCCCGTTTTTGTTGCACCTACTCTAGGTCAATAAATTTGATGCTCAGAATCTTGCCGTCCTTGACAAGCATTCTGGCCATGGTGGGGCCTCGGGTGCCTCTTGGATAGCTGGCACTGCCTGGGTTGAGGACCAGGCAGCGACCCACTTGGGCTTCTTTGGTTACGTGGGTGTGACCGTTGATAGCTACGTCCACGGATCCCACCGGGAGATCTTCACGGTAGTGGGCTACGGCGAACTTGAGGCCTTCGTAGGTAAAGAGCGCCAAGCGGTCCACATCGGGGCCGTAGTCGCGGTAGTAGTCGTTATTGCCCAGCACCGCTCGCACGGGAGCGATGGTGCGCAGGTGCTCGTAGTCCATCTCCGACGTAAGGTCGCCGGCATGGATAATCAGATCCGCACCCTTAAGCTCGTCCAGAAGCGCAGGCGAAAGATAGCCGTGGGTGTCCGAGATAATGTCGATACGCTTGACGCTTGCACTGTTCATGGGATCCCTTCCGCAAAACGATTTGATGCATTCATGCAAAAAGCCCCACGGCTCCGCAGACGATTTTGGTCTACAGGGCTGCGGGGCCGGTGTACTAGAGGCTCAGGGCCTTTTTGAGCGGTACGACGCGACGGCGCGAAACCGGTACGCGTTCGTCGACGCCCGTAATGCCCAGCTGGATAGCGCCCGAGGGAACCGTCTCGACGTCGGTGACACACGCCAAGTTGACGATATAGCGGCGGTGAACGCGGAAGAAGCCAAAGTCGCAGAGCTTGGCCTCGAACTGTGCCAGCGAGGTCGTGGACAAAAAGCGGTCATCGACCGTATAAATACAGGAGTAATCGTCCTTGGCCATAATAAAGCGAATGTCGTCCACGGGGATGAGGACCTTGCGGCCGCCCTTTTCCACCGGGATGCGCTCGATGGTCACCTTGCTGTCCGTGACAGGCTTGGCGCGTTGCATAACCTTATCGATCGCTCGATCCAGGCGAGCCTCCTCGACCGGCTTCATCAGATAGTCGACGGCATCCACATCAAACGCCTCGACCGCATGGTCGCTGTACGCGGTTACGAATACGATCGCCGGCGGATTCTTGAGCTTATGCAGTGCCTCGGCAAGTTGCAGACCCGAAGCGCCAGGCATCGAGATATCGAGGAACACAACATCGACGCGGCTCTCCATAAGCATCTCGATAGCGGAGCGAACGCTCGACGCTTCTGTGATCGTGCCGATCTTGCCCGTCTGCTCGAGCAAGAAGCGAAGTTCCGAACGGGCCGGGGCCTCATCATCCACAATCATCGCACGCAGCATAGGGATAAAACCTTTCGTCAACTAACTACGTCGGGCATCCGCCAACTAGCGTTAAACCCGTAACCTATCATTCTACTCTTGAATGTCGAAGATGCTCTCCGACAAATCGAGATGCAGGAGCACTTTAGCGCCCTTGCCCGGAGCCGATTCGACGCGTGTATAAGAGTGCGGTCCATAAAAGCGATGGATGCGCTCCGAAATATTGTGCATGGCCACACCGGCGCCGCCGCCCTGCGGGGAGCTGGCGTCGGGACGGGCGGAGCGTTCGTCAAACAGTCTGGCAGCGGTGCCTTCGTCCATGCCCACGCCGTTATCGGCGACCACAATCAAAATCGCATCTTCGCCATCCCTGTGGACCGACACGTCGATCCTCAGTGCATCGTCGTCGCCCATACCATGGCGCACGGCATTCTCGACGATTGGCTGGATTACAAATGCCGGCACCAGCGTGTCCTCGACGTCCTCGGACACGTCGAAGGTCGCCAGCACGCGATCCTCGCCAAAGCGCGCCTTCTCAAACGTCAGGTAGCGCTTGGTCTGCGCGACCTCGCGCGACACGGGAATGAGCGAGCCCGAATTGTCGAGCGTGGCGCGATAGAACGAGGAGAACTCGCGCAGCAGCTCGCGGGCGCGCAGCGGATCGGTACGCGTAAACGACGCGATGGTGTTGAGCGTGTTGAACAGAAAATGCGGGTTGATCTGTGCCTGCAGGGCACGCACCTCGGCACGGGCCGTGAGCTCCTTTTGCACCTCGAGCTCGTGGATGGCGAGCTGCGTGGACAGGATCTCGGCAAAGCCCGAGGCAAGCGCGTACTGAGTGCGGTCGACGGCACGCGGGGTCTTGTAGTAGAACTTGAGCGTGCCGACGGTGCGGTCGCCCACCTTGATAGGAGCGATGATACCGGCAGGAACATGGTTGTGCGAGCCATCCGAGCCCACCACGTCCACCACACGGTTGAACGACTGGACGATACCGTGC
>CABUJH010000091.1 GCA_902491895.1 uncultured Collinsella sp.
ATCTACTCGTTCGGCACCATCCTCGACTGGCATGAGTTTGTTAAGAGCCCGGTTCCCGCGCTTGCCTGCCTCAAGGGCATCAACATGCTCCTGTACCTGGCCATGCTCGTCATCGCCACGCTTGGACCCATGGGCCCGATGAACTCCTTCTACGGCGCCACGAGCCGCATCATGCTCGCCATGGGCCGCAAGGGCCAGCTGCCCGAGAAGTTTGCCGAGGTCGATCCCAATTCCGGCGCTCCCAAGCTCGCCTGCGTCGTTCTGGGCATCATCACCGTCGTCGGTCCGTTCCTGGGCAAGAACATGCTCATCCCTCTGACCAACGTGTCGGCTCTCGCCTTCATCTTCTCTTGCGGCATGGTCGCTCTTGCCTGCCTGCGCATGCGCTTCACCGAGCCCGACCTACCTCGTCCCTACGAGGTGCCCGGCGGCAAGTTTGGCATCTCCCTCGCTATTGCTGCCTGCGCCATCATCATCGGCCTGCTCGTGATTCCGTTCTCTCCCGCCTCCCTCAACATGGTGGAGTGGAGCATCGTGATCGGCTGGTTGGCTATTGGCCTGGCCCTCATGGCTTTTACCAATTCCCGCAAAAAGTAACGCCTAGCCGGGGCGGATCAGGTGCGCGGTACCCTCTCTCCCGCGCACCGAACCCGGTGCCACTTGGGTAGCTTTGTGAGGCCTTAACCCAACACGGCCTCGCCCACTATATGGATCCATAAGGAGGAACCATGTCCACTAAGTATGCAATCGTTGGCGGCAAGCTCATCGACGGCACCGGTGCCGAGCCGGTCGAGAACTCCCTCGTTCTCGTCGACGACAACGGCAAGATCGAGTACGCCGGTGCTATGCAGGACCTTCCCGAGGGTGTTGAGGTTATCGACGCCGCCGGCAAGACCGTCCTTCCCGGCCTGATCGACACCCACCTGCACTTCTCGGGCAATCTGACCGACGATGACACCGATTGGGTCATGCAGCCGCTCCTCGAGAAGCAGGCCGTCGCCGTCAAGCAGGCCTACGACTGCCTCACCCACGGCCTCACCACCGTCTGCGAGATCGGCCGCTTCGGTATTCAGATTCGCGACTGCATCGACAAGGGCGTCTTCAAGGGCCCGCGCGTTCTGGCCACCGGTCTGGGCTTCTGCCGCGTTGCCGGTCACGGTGACTCCCACCACTGCACCCAGGAACTCAACAAGGAATCCCACCCCTGGGGCGACCAGGTCGACGGTCCTTGGGATCTGCGCAAGGCCGTCCGTCGTCGCCTGCGCGAGAACCCCGATGCCATCAAGATCTGGGCTACCGGCGGCGGCATCTGGCGCTGGGACTCCGGCCGCGACCAGCACTACTGCTCCGAGGAGATCCAGGCCGTGGTCGAAGAGGCCAAGATGGTCGGTATCCCCGTGTGGAGCCACTGCTACAACAACCACGCCGCCGCCTATGATTCCGTCCGCTTTGGCTGCGAGCAGCTGATTCACGGCTTCGATATTGATGAGCGCACCATGGACCTCATGGCCGAGCAGGGCACCTTCTTTACCCCGACGATCGCCTTCCTGCCCACCTGGTACGCCACCTATCCGCCCGTCTACGTCCCCGAGCTGCACGACAAGTACGAGGGCACCCTGGTCGAGAAGGAGCTGCAGCGCAACTACGACTGCCTGCGCGAGGCCAAGAAGCGCGGCGTCGTCATGACGATCGGCTCCGACTCCTTCTCCTTCGTCACCCCGTACGGCACCTGCTCCATCGAGGAGATGTACGAGTTCGTCGACAAGATCGGCTTCACCCCGGTCGAGACCATCACCTGTGCCACCCTCAACGGTGCCAAGATGTGCCACATCGAGGACGAGACCGGTTCCATCGAGGCCGGCAAGTGCGCCGACCTGCTGGTCGTCAACGGTGACGTCGCCGCCGACATCCACGTGCTCAACACCGACAACATGGACGTCATCATGAAGGACGGCTGGATTGTCGAGGCCGGCACCTTCGGCGAGGCAAACAAGTACAGCGCCTAAGCTACCGTTCATCGATGACTGGATGTAAAACACAGTATTTGATTGCATAATGCAATGGAGAGGGTCGCTTGCGGCCCTCTTTATTGCTATGGGGTGCGTCGGTAAGAAGGGGATGACGGTGGATCTTAATAGGCTGATTCTGGGCAAGAGCTACAACTCTACCAAGGTCTTTCGTACCGCTCAGCATGTGGTTCAAGCCATCTTGCTCGGTATTGTCGTTCCGCTGCTTATCCTGCTGCTCATCTGGGATCTAACCGATAATCCCAATCCCGTTCCGGCCGTTGTCGTCATTGCCGGCTTGGTCATGCTGTGCTTCTTCTTCTCGTACGTCTTTGTCGTTCCCGACGACCTCACATCGAGCGCAACCGACCGTACGCTCGCCATCGCT
>CABUJH010000092.1 GCA_902491895.1 uncultured Collinsella sp.
TACTTGCCGCAGTGGCACTCCCAGTCCTTGGTGGGGCCAAAGATGCGCTCGCAGAACAGGCCGTCGCGCTCGGGCTTGAGGGTGCGGTAGTTGATGGTCTCAGGCTTTTTGACTTCGCCGTAAGACCATTCACGGATCATCTCCGGAGAAGCGATGCCGATTTTGATCGCGTCAAACGTTGCGTAACTCATTCTATATGCTCCTCCTTCTCTCAGTCTTCCTGATCGTCGCCGGCAAAGTCGGCGTTGACTTCATCTTCAGCGACATATTCAAAGCCTGCATCCTCGAGCTCGGCTTCATCAGCGAAGGGATTGTTGCGGTGGCGGTCATCTTCAGCGTCCATGCGGGCGAGGTTGAAGGTATCCATCGCGTCCTCGTCTTCCTTGAGTTCGATCTGGTTGCCGTCGCGGTCAAGCACCTGAACATCGAGGCAGAGCGCCTGGAGTTCCTTGACAAGAACCTTGAACGACTCGGGCACACCCGGCTGCGGGATATTGTGGCCCTTGACGATGGACTCGTAGGTACGCACACGACCGGTCACGTCGTCGGACTTGACCGTCAGGATCTCCTGCAGGGTATAAGCCGCGCCGTAAGCCTCGAGCGCCCAAACTTCCATTTCGCCGAAGCGCTGGCCGCCGAACTGTGCCTTACCGCCGAGCGGCTGCTGGGTAACAAGGGAGTAGGGCCCGGTGGAACGGGCATGGATCTTATCGTCGACCAGATGGTGCAGCTTGAGGAAGTAAACGTAACCGACGGTGACCTTGTTGTCAAAACGCTCACCGGTACGGCCGTCGTACAGCCAGCTCTTGCCCTCGGGATCGAGGCCAGCCTTGATCAGCTCCTGCTGGATCTCGTCGTAGCTCGCACCGTCGAAAATCGGCGTTGCAACCTTGTAGCCGAGGGTCTTGGCGGCATAGCCCAGATGAACTTCGAGCACCTGACCGATGTTCATACGGGACGGAACGCCCAGGGGGTTCAGCACGATGTCGAGCGGCGTACCGTCGGGCAGGAAGGGCATATCCTCCTGCGGAAGAATGCGGGAAACAACGCCCTTGTTACCGTGACGACCGGCCATCTTATCGCCCGGCTGGATCTTGCGGCGCTGCGCGATGTAAACGCGCACGACCATGTTGACGCCGGGGCCGAGCTCGTCGCCCGCCTCGCGGGAGAAGACCTTGGCATCGACAACGATGCCGCTCTCGCCGTGGGGCACCTTAAGGGAGGTGTCGCGCACTTCGCGCGCCTTTTCACCGAAGATGGCGCGCAGCAGGCGCTCTTCTGCGGTGAGGTCGGTCTCGCCCTTGGGCGTAACCTTACCGACGAGGATATCGCCGGCGTGAACCTCAGCGCCGATGCGGATGATGCCGCGCTCGTCGAGATCCTTGAGCGCGTCCTCACCGACGTTGGGGATATCGCGGGTAATCTCTTCGGGGCCGAGCTTGGTGTCGCGTGCGTCAAGCTCGTACTCCTCGAGGTGAATAGAGGTGTAGTAGTCCTCGCGGACAAGGCGCTCGTTCAGGAGAACGGCGTCCTCGTAGTTGTAGCCTTCCCAGGTCATGAAGCCGACGAGGATATTGCGGCCGAGGGCGATCTCGCCCTGATCGGTCGCCGGGCCGTCAGCAAGAACGGTGGGATCTTCCCACACGCCCTGCTCGTTCAGGCGGCGGCCATGCACGCGCTCGCCGACGTCGACGATCGGGTGCTGGTTGATGCAGGTGCCGTGGTTGGAGCGCAGGAACTTCGTGAGCTTGTATTCCTTCGTCTCGCCGTTGTCGTAGGCAACGGTGATGGCGCGTGCGTCCATCTTGGTGACGATACCGTCACCTTCGGCAAGGATCACGACCTCGGAGTCCATGCAGATCTTGTGCTCCATACCGGTGCCGACGATGGGCGCCTCGGGGCGAAGCAGAGGAACGGCCTGGCGCTGCATGTTCGCGCCCATCAGTGCGCGGTTTGCGTCGTCGTTGGGCAGGAACGGGATCATTGCCGTTGCGATGGAGACCATCATACGCGGAGAAATATCGATATAGTCGACGCGCTCGCGGTCGACCTCGACGATCTCGTCGCGGTGGCGGCAGGTAATACGCTGGTTGACGAGGCAGCCGTTTTCATCAACAGGCTCGGCAGCCTGACCGACGATGTACTGATCCTCAACGTCTGCGGTCATATACTCGATCTCGTCGGTCACGCGGCAGGTCTCGTGATCGACCTTGCGGAAGGGAGCTTCGATAAAGCCGTACTCGTTGATGCGGGCGTAGGTCGCAAGATAGGAGATCAGGCCGATGTTCGGACCTTCCGGCGTCTCGATCGGGCACATACGGCCGTAGTGGC
>CABUJH010000093.1 GCA_902491895.1 uncultured Collinsella sp.
ACGTCTCGTCGTAGACAGGCTCGCCCTCGACATTCTCGTTCTTAATCATGGGCACTCCTATCGAAAATAGAAACGGGCGGGGTCGACGCCATGCGTCAAACACCCGCCCGAACATCAACTATTCGGTATGGTACCCACGATGCATCAAGTGCTTGCAAGCTATCGGTCAGCGGTCGCGCAGACGGTGTTAGCGAACGTGATGACCGGCCGGCGCTCGCCCCTTGCCGTTGCCCGCGCTCTGCAAGCGCCCGCGCCGCTCTTAGTAGTCCACCGCCGCAGGACTGTTCATCCAGTCGCTCACAAACGCGCCGTAGCGGCCCTCGATAATGGCCTGGCGGGCACGCTGCATAAGGTTGAGCAGGTAGTAGATGTTGTGCATCGACAGCAGAATACCGCCGAGCATCTCCTTCTGCGTGACCATGTGACGGATGAGCGCGCGGCTGTAGCCGCCCGTGCACACCGGGCAGGTGCAGGTGGGATCGATGGGGCCGTCGTCGTGCGCAAAACGCGCATTGCGGAAGTTGAGGCGACCCTCGCTGGAGAACGCCGTGCCCATGCGGCCGGTGCGCGTCGGCAGCACGCAGTCGAACATGTCGATGCCCACACCCACACCGCGCACGAGGGTGGTGGGGTTGCCGACGCCCATCAGGTAGCGCGGCTTGTGCTTGGGCATGTACTCACTCGCGAGCGGCGCCAGCGTCTCGAACATGGTCTCGTGGTCCTCGCCCACCGAGTAGCCACCGATACCGTAGCCCGGGAAGTCACCGCACTCCTCCAGATGGCGCAGCGAACGCAGGCGCAGGTCCAGGTGCATGCCACCCTGAACGATGCCAAAGAGCGCCTGGTCATCGCGGGTATGCGCCTTATAGCAGCGCTCGGCCCACATACTCGACAGCTCAACGGCGCGCTCAACGTAGGCGCGCGTGGCGGGATAGCCCGGGCACTGGTCGAGCTGCATGCAGATGTCGGAGCCGAGCTTCATGGCGATTTCCATGTTGTCCTCGGGCGTCCAGAACACGTGGCGGCCGTCGTAGTCGTTGACGATAAAGCGCACGCCCTCGTCGGTGAGCTTGACGGCGTCGTTGTGGCTGAACACCTGGAAGCCGCCTGAATCGGTGAGGATGGGGCCGTGCCAGTTCATAAACTTGTGCAGGCCGCCCAGCTCGGCGATGGTGTCCTCGCCGGGACGCATGGACAGATGATAGGTATTGGCAAGCACGATCTGGGCACCGAGCTGCTTGACGGTCTCGGTAGGAATACCCTTGACGTTTGCCTTGGTGCCCACGGGCATAAAGATCGGCGTCTCGATATCGCCGTGCGGGGTGTGCAGCACGCCGGCACGCGCGTGCGTCGTCGGATCCTCGGCGATCAGGTCGAATTTAAAAAGGCTCTGGTCCATAAACTGGAACTCCTTGGTTGCGGCTCATACGCAAACCATTATACGGGCAACCCGCAAGAAGCACCGACTCGACAGAAACTGGTGCATTAAACGACTACCCATGAGAGGCCTTCTGTCAGCAACGCAAACGCCGATGCTATGGCACCGACAGCGAAAACCCGCCAGAGCGAGCAAGGTGCCTTGAAACAAGGCGGCATTGACCTTCTGGTCATGCCGCCGAAGTTGAAAGACAGATTGCCGCTCTGGCGGGTTTGCAGCGTCAACTGGTTACGCGGTTCGTAGAACCGCGTAACTGTTAGGGCCGCTGACCCATGCCACCCTCGAGGGTAACGGTCTCACCGTTCATGTACTTAAAGTCGGGGCCGCAGAGCTGAACGACCACGCGGCCGATCTCCTTCTCGACATCGCCGTAATGGCCCGCCGGCGGCATGTGGACGTTGGCCTTGAACGCCTCGGGGTAAGCATCCTGGAAGTTCTCGAGCGCAGCAGTCCAGGCAAGCGGGCACACGATGTTGACGTTGATGCCGTCCTTGCCCCACTCGTTGGCGGCGACGCGGGTCAGGCCGCGGATGCCCTCTTTGGCGGCAGCATAGCTGCACTGACCATAGTTACCAAACAGGCCGGCGCCCGAAGCAAAGTTGACCACAGAGCCCTTGGTCTCCTTCAGGTGCGGATAGGCCTTCTGCATGTACAGGTAGGTGGCGTACAGGCCAGAGTAAATGGCCAGATTAAACTGGTCCATGGTGTGGTCGGCGATGGTCACACCCGAGGCACTGGCCTGAGCGTTGTTGACGACGGCGTCGATGCGACCGAACTCCTCAATCGCCTTGTCGATAACGTTCTGGACGACGGCCTCGTTATCCTGACCAGCCGAGACATCGGCCTGAACAGGCAGAACCTTGATGCCGTACTCGG
>CABUJH010000094.1 GCA_902491895.1 uncultured Collinsella sp.
ACGGAAGATCGTGCCGCCGAGGCACATGTGCCCATGGACGAGGCCGGCGATGATGCAGAGTCGGATGGTTCCGAGATGACGGATGCAGACGTGGCCGCCGTTGAGCCCGCCGGCAACCCCATGGCGTTGGGTTCGGCCTTCCACGCCGCCTGCCAGTGGCTCATCGAGATGGGTGCCGATGCGCTGCCCGCTGAGCGCGCCGACGCCCTGGCTCGCCTGTGGCGCCTGACGCCGGAGCAGCGCGAACGCTTCGACGTTGCCCTGGACCGCTGGCTCAAGTCGGCTGTTCGTGCCGACCTGCTCGCGTGGCCGTGCGTTCGCGCCGAGGTGCCGTTCTTCTCGCTGGGCTGCGAGGACGAGGACATCGCCCGCTACGGCGCCTATGCCGAGGGCGCCATCGACGCTTTGGCGACGAACCCGGCGGATTCGTCATGCGCGCTGGTCATCGACTACAAGACGGGCGGCACACCGGATGAGACGCCGGAACAGCTGCAGGAGAAGCACGCCCTGCAGGCGCGCGTCTACGCTGATGTTCTGCACAAGGCGGGCTTTGAGGCCGTGACCGTCAAGTTCGTCCGCGTGGAGCAGCCGGATCCAACCATCTTCGTCGAACCCGCCGAACCTCAAGTGGTCACCTACAACCTCTAGTCCTCAGATAACTTGCGGTGGAATACGGACTGTTTTGGTCAAAAAAGCCGCCAAACAGTCCGCATTTCACCGCAACTGCAAGAGGAGCCGTGTGGGTTTGGGCTAGGTTCGGGTGCCGTCCGCGCTGTGCGGTAGAATCGTAACCCTAAGATCACGAACCCGCATCGGAGCTCATTACATGGCATTCGTCCATCTGCACAATCACACTGTCTTTTCCATGCTCGACGGCGCAACCCGTATCCAGGATATGGTCAACCGTGCCGTTGAGCTTGGCATGCCCGCCGTGGCCATTACCGACCACGGCTACATGTATGGCGTGCCCGACCTGGCGCTGGCCTGCGACGCCGTTAACCACAACACGCCCGAGTACAAAACCTGGAGTCACGACAAGGCCTTCTTGGAAAAGGACCGCCGCGACGAGCTGGTGGAGCCCGATCCCGAGGAAAGCCCGCGCGAGCATGCCCAGTATGTGAAGGACATGGCCATGTGGGACGAGAAGGGCAACATCGACGAGCTCAAGCCGCCCCTGGTCATCAAACCCATCTTTGGCTGCGAGGTCTACTTTACGCCGGACGAGACGCTCGCCCGCGACCATAAGCCCGAGCTCTACCACATGATTCTTCTGGCCAAGGACCAGGAGGGTTACGTCAACCTGATGCAGACGGTCTCCGAGGCCGCTGTGCAGGGCTTTTACTACAAGCCGCGCGTGACGCTCGACAACCTGCGTCGCCATGCCAAGGGTATGATCTGCACGAGCGCCTGCATCGCGGGCATCATTCCCAAATACATCGACCGCGGTGACATGGAGGGCGCCATCAAGTGGGCCGAGACCTTCCGCGACACCTTCGACCCTGGCGACTTTTACATCGAGATCCAGGAACACGGCATTACCACCGACAACGGCCTGACCGACGAGCAGATGGACCGCACGCTCATCGACATCGCCAAGCAGGTGGGCGTCAAGGTCATCGCCACCAACGACTTCCACTACCTGCGCCGCGAGGACGCGCCCGTGCAGGACGTCATCATGTGCATTGGCATGAACGCCAAGGTCGATGACCCCAACCGCATGCGCATGACCGGCTCGGAGTTTTACATGAAGACCGAGGAGGAGATGCGGGCGATGTTCCCGTATTGCCCCGAGGCCTGCGACAACACGCTCGAGATCGCCGACAAGTGCTACGTTGAGCTGGACTGGGACTCCATCATCCTGCCGCGCTTCCCGTTGCTCGATCCCGGCGAGACGCACGAGAGCCAGTTCCGCCGCGAGTGCGAGAAAGGCCTGCGTCAGCACTATGGTGACGACTGGGCCACGCGCGAGATCGGTGGCGTCAACATCAAAGAGCGCTTTGAGTACGAATACAAGGTCATTTGCGACAAGGGCTTTGCCGCCTACTTCCTCATCGTTGCCGAGTACGTGCAATGGGCCAAGGACAACGGCATCGGCGTCGGCCCCGGCCGTGGCTCGGCCGCCGGCGCTATCGT
>CABUJH010000095.1 GCA_902491895.1 uncultured Collinsella sp.
GCCAGACCGGAGGGGCCCCGCGGGCGGGAATCTGGGCGTACACATTTCCTACACATATAAGTACTCTCGGCTGGCTGGTTAAAAACAGGAGGGGACCTCGCATCCGAGATCCCCTCTTTCGCCCATCTATAGCAATAGACTCTTAAATACCTTATGCCAGCAGCTTGCGACCGGATTCCTCGATCGCGTCAAGTGCTGCATCTGCCTCGGCGGCATCCGCGCCCTTAGCGAAGATATACAGCTTGATCTTGGGCTCGGTGCCGGAAGGACGAACAATACCCTTGTTGCCACCCTCAAGATCGAACTCAATGACGTTAGCCTTCGGCAGGCCGTTCACGCAGGTGTTGTAATCCACGACGGCCTCAATCTTGGAACCGGCGAGCTCCGCGGGCGGGTTCTCGCGCAGACCGGCCATGATGCCGGCCATCTTTGCCGCACCCTCAGCGCCCGGATAGCTCAGCGAAATCGTCTTGTTGTGATAGTAGCCATACTTCTCGTACAGCTCGTGCATCGCATCGGCGAGGTTCTTTCCCTGGAGCTTGTAATACTGTGCCATCTGGCAAATCAGAAGCGAAGTGCTCACGGCGTCCTTGTCGCGCACGTGGTCGCCGGCCAGATAGCCGTAGCTCTCCTCGAAACCGAAGATAAAGCGATCGACCTCGCCAGCATCGGAAAGCGAGGTAATGATGTCACCGATGTACTTGAAGCCCGTCAGGCAGCGACGGAGCTCAAAGCCGTACTCGTCGGCCAGTGCGTCAACCATAGCGGAAGAAACGATAGTAGTAACGGCAACCTTCTTGGTGAGATCCTCGCCGCGGGCGGCACGTGTCTTGCAAATATAGTCGAGCAGCAGGACGCCCATCTCGTTACCAGTCAGCAGCAGGTAGTCATCACCGTTCTTGACGGCAACGCCAACACGGTCGGCGTCGGGATCGGTTGCAAGCAGCAGATCAGGGTGAACCTGCTCGCAGAGATCGATGCCCTTCTGCATGGCCTGACGGATCTCGGGGTTAGGATACGGGCAGGTCGGGAAATCGCCGTTAGGCTCCTTCTGCTCGGGAACAACCGTGACATCGGTGATGCCAGCGCGCTCGAGCACCGTCGTGACGGGAATGAGGCCGGTGCCGTTGAGCGGAGTGTAGACGAGCTTAAGCGGTGCGCCGGCAATCTCCTCGGCAGAAAGGTTAGTCACGCCGCGGGCGAGAACGGCGTCATAATAACGCTCGAGGCACGAGTCATCGATCCAATTAACCAGACCCTGCTCAAGAGCCTCATCAAAGTCCATGGACTTCACGCCGGTAAACGTATCGGTCTCGGCGATAGCCCTAGAAATTGCATCGGCGGCCTCACTGGTGATCTGGCAGCCGTCGGGGCCATAGGCCTTATAGCCGTTATAAGGCGCTGGATTATGACTAGCGGTCATGCAAATGCCACCGGAGCACTTAAGGTCACGGACGGCCCAGGAAAGCGTCGGCACGGGAGAAATCTTAGGATACACGAGAGCAGTCACGCCGTTTGCCGCAAGAATGGCAGCCGTCGTCTTAACGAACAGTTCACCCTTATTGCGGCTATCGCGAGCGATGGCAACCATCGGATGCTCGAAGGTCGCATTGAGGTAGTCAGCGAATCCCTGCGTCGCGCGACCGACCGTATAAATATTCATACGGTTAGTGCCTGCACCGATAGTGCCACGTAGACCGGCGGTACCGAAGGCGAGATCTTGGAAGAAAGCGTCGGTGATGGCGTCTTCGTCACCCTGCTCCTTCATCGTGTTGAGCTCAGCGAGGAGCTCCTCGTCCTTGACATTGGCAATCCAAGTATCAAGCAGCTCATGAACATCTGCCATGTGAGTCCTTCCGTCACAATCAATAAAACAACCCGTGTAAAACAGGACAAGCGCATCAGCGCGCTAAAGCAAATATTAGTCCATTGAGAACAAAGAACCGGCCACAGAACGGTGAACGTTTATATTCACCGGTGGATGATTGGATTGATTTAATTGCTTAGTGAATGTCATCTGTAACGCAAAAAAGGGGG
>CABUJH010000096.1 GCA_902491895.1 uncultured Collinsella sp.
CTCGACATACTCGCTAATGGACTTGTCGTAGCCTTCGTTCTCCTTGAGCTTGCGATAGCTCTCCATGATGGGCGAGCCATAGCAGTCGGTGCCCGAGGTGAAGATGACGTTCTCGCGGCCCAGGCGGTCGCGCAGGAAACGGGCGAAGAAGTCGGCCGGGACAAAGACGCCACCGACGTGGCCAAAGTGAAGGCCCTTGTTGCCGTAGGGCTCGCCGGCGGTAACGATGGCGCGGCGAGGCCAGCTGGGACGGTCGTTCATGGAGTATTTGGATGCCATGGGACTCCTTCGCATATGGTAAGAGCGCAGCCGGGCGCAAGGCCTGGCGACGCGGTGGTCAATTCGTGCATATCGCTCGACATTATCGCACATGCGGACGGGTACGTGGCAGGGGCGCTATCCTAAGATGCTATGAATGAGATTTCCAACATACATGCGTTTGAGGACGAGGATTTTCTGCACGCCTGCTTTGTGTGGGGAATGGCCGTGCTTGGCGCATTTGCCGTGTGCCTGGCGCCGGTGTTTATGCTGCTGGGCGGGCCTGCGGATCTGGATGCGGCTGACGCGGGTGGCTGGACGGTTGTCTTGGGTTGGATAGTCGGCTTGGCTGCGGTTTCGGCGGCGTCATTTGCCGTGCACGAGCTGGTGCACGGTGTGTTTTTTAAGCTGCTGGCGCCTGCGGGCGTGCGGGTGACCTTCGGGGCGAATCGCGAAACCTGCATGATTTACGCCTGCGCCGAGGGCGTGGTGTATTCGCGTGTGAGGTACATGGTCATTTGCCTAGCGCCAACGGTTGCCTTGACGGTGGCGTTTGCCCTGGGGTTTGCGTTCTCGGGCTATCCGCTGCTGTGCTACTTGGCGGCTGGTCTGCACTTGTCGGGCTGTGTGGGCGATTGGTATTACGTGCGGACCATCCTGCGCGATCGTCGCATTGTCGCCTGCGAGGATACGTCCTTTGGTGTCCGTTTTTTCGCAAGGTAGTCTTTGGGATGATTTTTCTGGGACGGGGATGTTGATGAAGCCGTTGTTGTTGCACGCCTGCTGTGCGCCATGCTCGCTTGAGCCGGTCCGTCTGCTGCGCGAGGAGGGGTTTGAACCCACGATTTGCTGGACCAACCCTAATATTCAACCTCGCGATGAATGGCAGCGGCGTTTGGACGAGCTGCGCCGGTGGTGTGCCGATGGCGACATCGAGCTCATCGAGGCGGGGGAGGACCGCGAGCGCTGGGAGGCCGGCGTGGCCCCACTGGGCGCCGATCGACCCCGTCGCTGTCGCGCGTGCTATGCCCTGCGCCTGGCCGAGGCATGCCGCGTGGCCGAGGAGCGCGGGTTTGAGTTTGTGGGCACGACGCTCGCCGTCTCGCCGTATCAGCTGTTCGATACCTGCAATGACGTGCTTGAGCGCTTGGCAGCGGCACATGGGCTCATCCCGGTCATTCGCGATTTTCGCCCGTATTACCCCGAGGCGACTCGCCGTTCGCGCGAGCTGGGCATGTATCGGCAGAATTATTGCGGCTGCCGATTCTCGGCCGTCGAGGCGGCCATGGACCGCGCCCGTATCCGCGACGAGCGCAAAGCCGCCAAAAAGTAGTTCTTTTGAGCTGGCAGCCTGCTAGGATGTAGAACGGACTTTAGCTATATAAGGAGTATCCGACGTGTCTATGCGTACCGATGATTTTGACTACAACCTTCCTGAGGAACTGATTGCCCAGGCGCCTGCCGAGCCGCGTGACTCCTGCCGCCTGCTGGTGGTGGATCGCAAGGGCTCCCAGGCGGGAACGCCGCTGGAGCACGGCGGTACCGTCGAGCACCGCATCTTCCGCGACATCATCGACTATATCGAGCCGGGCGATGTGCTCGTCATCAACAAGACGCGCGTGATGCCGGCCCGCCTGATCGGTCGCAAGGAGGGCTCGGGCGGCGTGGTCGAGACGCTGCTGCTCAAGCGCCGCGAGGATGTTGACCCGCTGGGTCACGTTTGGGAGTGTCTGG
>CABUJH010000097.1 GCA_902491895.1 uncultured Collinsella sp.
GACGACCATGATGCCCACCAGGATCACGGTAAACGTCGGCACCACCGGGGCGAGTGCTGCCACCGTGCAGACAACCGAGGTGATAGTGGGAATGAGCGAATATACCGTCACGTCCACCAGCCCCGTGTAGCCGCTCATAAAACGGCTCGTCTGGCTCACAAGCGATCCGCCAAAACGGCTGGTGTGGAATGTCATGGATTGATTGGAGAGCGTGTCGAAGCACAGGCGTGCCAGGTGATAGTTGCCCGCAATCTCGAGCTTGTAGACGGTGTAGTCCTGCAGCTTGGAGAGGATTTGGCCCACTAGGTTAACGAGCACGAGTGCCAGAATGTAGGGACCAAAGACCTCAAACACCTGGTCGCCCGCCACGGGGCCGGCCTGGACGCGGTCGACGATAAGGGCCATCACGTAGGTGTTGGCAAACGTAAGCAAAAAGATATAGCCCGCCGACGAGAACACCGAGAGAAAAACGATCAACGGCTGTGTGCGCGTGACGTCCCAAAACCGCCGCAGCGTGCGGCGCACGGTGGAGCGCTTGAGCGGGCTGGTGCTTCTCTGAGACATGGGCTTCCTTTCGCGTCTGATAGGGCGAAACGCCTTTGTAGCACACTAAAGCGCACTTCAGGCAAGCACGATGCGAAAAGCGCCCGCGCCGTGCTTGTGCAGGCACCCCACCGTCAGATGCAGCTAGTCTTCGTCTTTTTGGTCTGCGAGCAAGCCTGCGGACTCCAAGCCCAAAATCTCGTCGGCCTCCCGCGCGTCTTCCAGCGCGTCGATATCCTTGAGCTTGCGCTCCATAACGTTGGTGCGCGTGGTGATGATGCCCTCGACCGTTTTACCCGCGGTCTCGATCTGCTGCTGGGCACGACGCAGCGCCGCCTGATAGCGCGGCAGCTCGGCCTTGACGGCAGAAAGCACGCGCAGCACGTCGTCGGTGCGCTTTTGCAGCCTAAACGTCTGGTAGCTCATCTGCAGGCTGTTGAGGATGGCCGCCATGGTGCTGGGGCCGGCAACGTTGACGTGATAGTCGCGGCCCAGGGTCTCGATAAGCCCGGGGCGGCTGACGACCTCGGCGTACAGGCCCTCAAACGGCACGAACATGATGCCAAAATTTGTCGTCGCGGGCACGCTCAGGTACTTTTCGCAGATGTCCTTTGCCTCGCGTTTCACCATCGCATCGAGCGTCTTGCGCGCGGTGGCCACAGCCTCAGCATCGCCCGACTCTTGCGCGTCGAGCAGATGCTCGTACGCGTCGCCCGGGAATTTGGAGTCGATCGGCAGCAGCACGGGATCGCCCTCGTCCACCGGCAGCTTGACGGCAAACTCAACGCGCTCCGAGGCGCCGGGCTTGGTAGCGACGTTTTCCAGATACTGGTCGGGCGTAAGGATGTCCGCCAGGATTGCACCCAGCTGCACCTCGCCCAAAATGCCACGCGCTTTTACATTGCCCAGTACGCGCTTAAGGTCGCCCACGCCGGTGGCGATTGACTGCATGTCGCCCAAACCCTTGTACACAGCCTCGAGCTGGTCGCTCACCTGCTTAAACGATGCCGACAGGCGATCGTTGAGCGTACGGGAGAGTTTCTCGTCCACCGTCGCGCGCATCTGATCGAGCTGCACGTTGTTGTCCTTGCGGATGGCGTCCAGCTGGGCATCGACCGTCTCGCGCACCTTGTCCAGGCGGTGCTCGATGCCCTCGCGGTTGGCGCCAAGCTGTTGGGCTGTCTCGCGGCGCAGGTCATCCATACGGTCGCCGGCCTGCGAGAACTCACGCGCGATGGTCAGGTAGCGCTGCTGCTCTACGGCCGCATCGGTCGTCTGCTGCTGCG